>JBGSRG010000442.1:0-1537 GCA_041737685.1 Phycisphaerales bacterium
CAACCCCGATGAGGGCTTTGATCTCGATCTTGTGCCGCACCATGCTCGAGAGCGGCGTATCGACTACGTGATGAACAACACCTTCGGCTTTGGCGGCCACAACGTGACGCTGATCTTGGGCAAGTATCAGGGCTGATTGGCACCTGCCCGAGTTTGCTTGGGCGAAGTGCCTTCGTGCAGGGTTCGCTCGTGCAGATTGCGGATGTGGAAGAGTCTCACACGGTTGTTTAGCCGCAGGTTGAACCGACGCTGGGCAGCCAGCAGTCGAGGAACCCCAGCAGGTCCAGCAGATCGACCGCGCCGTCGGCGTTGAAGTCGCCCGACGATCCGGCGGGCACGCTCGAGCCAACATTGGCCACCCAGCCGTTGAGGAACTCGAGCAGATCCAGCAGATCGATCGAACCTTCGCCGCTCGCGTCACACGGGCACAGCGGCGCCGGTGTCACTTGGCAAGGGTCGGGCTCGCCGTCGTTGTCAACGTCGGGCACTGGCGTGACGATCGCTTGCCCCTGACCCTGCGGCGTGATAGTGGGAATGGTCGGTTCGTCGGGATTCTTCGGCGGGGTCTTGGTGGGCGGATCGATCGGCGTGATGTCGGGGGGCGTGACAGGGTCCTTTGGCGGGACCTTGGGCTCCTTGGGCGGGTCCTTCGGCGGAACCTTCGGCTCCTTGGGCGGGTCCTTCGGCGGAATCTTGGGCTCTTTGGGTGGGTCCTTTGGCGGGACCTTTGGTTCCGCCGGCGGCAGGGGGCAGTCCAACAGCACTCGGAACGTGTACGCCCCGATCGTGTCGCAGCCACCCGGCCAACGCGGGGCCGGCTCGGTCATGGTCTTATCACTGAGCAAGCCCACGGGCACCACGCGGTACTCGCCCGTCGGTGCAAAGCCCACGCCGGCGGACTCGATGATGATGGTTCGCGGGTCGGCGGCATCGGCAATCGAGACCGCGAAGAGGTGCGTTGCTTGTTCCCACTGACAGGGCGGGGTGGCCCCGCCGCCCCCACTATCGAACAAGTTCTCACTACCAACGCGACGCTCGATCCTCACCGCATCTTGCCACCCGGCGACGCCCTGTGCAAGTTTCAGAGGGCCATAAGAGACCAGCGCCAGTTGCGCTCGATCGCTGAGCGTGTTGAGTGTGCGTCCGTCGATCGGCGAGAGCGCCTCGTGCGAAGGTGAGCACAACAGTGGCGCCAACCTGTGCGGCACGAGCGAGAGCACGCCGCCGCCCAACTGCGAGGCGGGCGAGGAGTGCTCACCGTTGATAGGATTGGTGTGAACCAGCGAACCAACCCGCACCGAGCCTGTCCAGACACCCTCTGGCGCTGGGCTCATTCCATGCCGATCGTTGATAAGCAGCAGCCCCTGCAAGCCTTGCTCCGGCAGTTCGATGCTGCCCAGAAGGCTGCGGCCGATCAGCACGCGTCCGCTGGTGCTGACGGCACCCGCCGCGAGGAGGCGTCGGCCCACGTTGAGTGAGCCCGTGATCGAGAGCGTGCCGTTGATTCCGCCGTTGATGGTGAGGTCTGCCGCGGCGT
>JBGSRG010000449.1:0-3107 GCA_041737685.1 Phycisphaerales bacterium
GCGGCGGCGGCGGCGGTGGTGGCGGCGGCGGTCGCAGCCGCGGCGGCTGGTAATCCGCTGGGGCTGATTCGTTCAGGCCTCAAAGCCTGCGAGGAATAGCCTCTACTTGAAAGCCATTGCAGGGGTCGGAGCAAACGCTCCGGCCCCTTTTGCTTTTTCAATAGCCATGTGCGCCGATGTTTGTGATGTCGGGCCGTGTCTTGACGATCGCGGGTGCCAGCACGAGTCTCAGCGGTCCAGCCGCTTTGCTCGTGCCACCATCGCGTCTACTTCTGCCGGGTCGGAGCGTCGATAGACACCCAGCACGTTGGCACGCTCGTCGAGCAGTACAAACCACTCTGGATGGATGATATTGGCCATCGTTGTGCCATCGGGCAACGGCACGGGCGAGTCTGGGTTGGCTCGCGTCATCATGCGCAGACCCTTGCGCAGAATGTCGCCGACGATCGTGGGCCGTTCCGACGTGTTGGCGTCGAGTTCGGGGAACCCGCCTTCGGGAGTTGGGTTGGCCAGCCCGTGTTCAGTTGCGAACGTCCAGCGCGAGTGGTCGGCCTCGTAGCGTGCCGCGAACTCACGGAGTCGCTCGGGCGTGTCGTGAAGCGGATCAACCGAGAACGAGACGAAGCGGGTGTCGGTCGCTCGCAAGCGTTGGGCGACCTCCGACAGCGTGTCGGTCATAAAGGGGCAGACCATCGGGCAGTTGGTGAAGATGAAATTGAGAATTGTCGGATGGCCCAGGAGGTCGGCTCGCGCAAAGGGCTTGCCGTCTTGATCGATGAGAGCAAACTCGGGGATGGAGAGGCCGACCACCTCTTCGTCGGGCAGGGTGGGGTCAGTGTTGGGGCTGCGTGGCTGCACGCTCGGCTCCACAGTTCGGGGCTCAACCGAGTTTGCTAGCACGACAAGCAGCACGGCAGAGCCGATACCGATGATTCCTGCGAACAGCATGAGGATCTTGAGCACGCGGGGCATGGAACAGGATAGGAATCAAGTTTGCTTGAGTCGCAAGAGAGAGCGAATCGCTCGACCCGCGAGTCCATCCGCTCCTGCTGCCAACCTCCGGACTTGCTTGGCACCGCCCTCTACAACCCCAGCCGATCTAACCAGTCCGGCGTGGGCAGAAAGGTGTAGTCCTTGGTGGTGTCCTGCGTGCCTTTGGGCACACTCAGCGTCAAGCCTACGTGCATGTCCAGAAAGAGGAGGTTGGAGTCCACCGCGCCTTTGCGGAACCAGCGGTGCTGCCGGTCGCCGTTCTGCTGGTAGTTGTAGATGGGGTGTGTGCCGAGCACCCACGTCTTGGTTGTCTGGGCGATCGGCGGCATCTGGCCGCCCTGCTGCGGGATGAGCGTTACGAACTGCTCGCCCTCGAGCGTGTGGTCGTTGAGGGTGTAACTCGACCCCAGCAGCTCGTACATCGAACGCACCGAGCCGATACCGGGGAGCTCGCCGCCCTTGTCCGCCGGGCTTCTGAAGGCTTCGATCTCCATGTTGCCGGGCTGGCTGTCAGGCTGGGGCTTCACGTTGCCGATGACGTAGGCGTTGAGCGGTCGGCGTTCGGCGCCATACTCGTCGATGCCATAAGCCGGCAGCGAGCCCTTTTTGCCGCCGAAGAGAGCCCCGATGTTGGAATTGAATCCCGGTGCAACTTCTACACGGACCTGCGGCAGGGTGTTGTCATAGTCGTTGAAATAGAGTCCAAGGCCCACGCCGAGTTGCTGCAGGCGCGTGGCGCACGTCACTGCCTTGGCCTGCTCTCGCGCTGCGCCCAGCGCGGGGAGCAGCAAGCCCACGAGCACCGCGATGATGGCGATGACCACGAGCAGTTCAATCAGTGTGAACGCGTGCTTGGCGCGGGCGATGGGGTTATGCTCGGCTCGAAGTGTCGGCAATGATCCGCTCCAGCAGCGCGCCCGTCGCCGCGCTCACCATCGTACATACCGCCTCAAACGCATCGGGACCGTCATGATACGGGTCCGGCACGTCCAAGTTCCCGGTCGAAGGCTGACGGCGTGCCAGCGGGTCGAAGGCCCGGAGCAGGCCAGCGGTGCCACGAACGGCGCCTAAAGCACGGATATTCAGCAGGTTCTGACGATCCATGCCAAGAATCAGATCAAACTCGTGCAGATCGTCAACGCGCAAGAGTTTGGCTCGGCTTCGCAAGACCACGCCGTGTTTCTCTGCCACTTGCCGGGCTCTTGGGTCGGGCAAGTCGCCCACGTGCCAGTCGCCCGTGCCGCGAGATTCGATGTGAACCAGAGCCTCGACTCCGGCCAACTTGGCCTGATGTTTCATGAGGCCCTCGGCCAGCGGCGAGCGGCAGATGTTGCCCAAGCAAACGAACAGGACCGACCGAGCGCCGGACGCACGGTCGAGCAGCGCCTTGATCTCGCTTTGCATCATGCGGTGGCTTGCCGATTTCGAGGCAGCGGGGCCAGATCATGCTCGTGCGAACGGTCGCGCAACGCTGGCGGCAACGGCAGACCCTGACGGGCCACGGGGACGTTTGCAATCTCGTTCCAGAGAGCGCTCAGATCCCTACGGAATGCATTGGCAGATTGAAGTTCGCGAGCTCGTTCGAGTGTGCGATGGTGGAGCGAAGCCATCTGCGATGGGTCGCGTAGCGCCGGTGCGAGACGACCCGCGATGCGATTGAGCAAGCCGTCATGACCGAAGGGCTCGGCCAGGGAGGCGTCGCTGAGCCTCGTGCCGACCGCAGCGGCACCATCGCCGTCGAGCAATCGTCGATCTACCGCCGCGTCGATCGAGAAGACCGGCACGCCAGCGCTCATGGCCGCGGCGATGGAAACCGTGCCCGCCGAAACGATCGGGTGAACGCCTTGCCTCGGCTCGGCCGGAAGCACCACCGCCGCATCGGCTCCCGCCAGACGTTGCTGCAAGGGCAGATCAGAGACGATCAATCCCCAGCGACGATCGTGCTCACGCAAGTATCGAGCGGCCCGACCAAGGCCGGCGGAGCCTGACGGCACGATGCCGCTGACGCGCTGATGCCCGGCGAAGATCAGGCCAAGAAAGAACGTGAATCGCTTGACGCTTGCGGCGGATGGCGGATCGGACAGCAGAGCGATCAGCCGATGATCGTCGGGAAC
>JBGSRG010000239.1:0-5765 GCA_041737685.1 Phycisphaerales bacterium
GAGCGTCCATGGGAACCAGAGGTCATCTGAGTCCAAGAACACGATGTACTCGCCGCTTGCGGCGCGAACGCCCGCGTTCCGAGCGGCGCTCACGCCGCGGTTTGGCTCGGCCAGAACAAGGATCGGCGGTGCGTGCGCTCGCAAGACCGCGACCGAGTCGTCGCTCGATCCGTTGTCCACGGCCACAACCTCGTAGTCGTTGAAGGATTGCGCATCAATGGACTGAAGCGTCCGCTCCACCAGGTCAGCGCGATTGAAGACCGGGATGACGACGGAGAAACGGGGCATGCCGCGAGATTATCGGCTTGCGCGGCCCGTGCTGCGCACGTCCGGTGCTAGACGTGCGTTTGATCGCCGGTTCACTCTGCGGAGCAAGCAGAAGTTCGTGGCCGACGGCGCAGTTGTTGCGCACATTGGCTCGCAACTTCATCCGCCTCGCTTAGGTGCCTGTGCCACCCGCCAACTCCCAAGCGAGCGTTCGGATCGCCTCGACCAGCACGTCGATCGCGGGCAGGTACTCCTGATCCAGATCGATGTGTTCGATGGGCGTGTGATCGAGCGAACTGTCGCCGGGGCCATAGGCAACGATCGGACATGCAAACACCGGCGCAACGACGTTCATGTCGCTGGTGCCCGTCTTGAGCTTCATTCGGGCGGGTCGGCCGAACCGCTTGCGGATGGCCGCCGACAAGTGCCGCGCAATCGCGTCATCTCGCGGGCTTTGGTGGGCGGTCTCGTGCGCCTCAAACTCAAGCCGCAGTGTTGTGCCGGCAGAGTTGAAGGGCAGATCGGCTGCGAGTGTTTGTACGCGAGTTTCGAGTTCGTTCGGAGGCGGACCACCGATGGGAAGCCTGAAGCCCACAACGCACTCGGCGGTCTGATGCAGACCGTCATCCGAAGAGTTCAGCGATCGCAGCACGCTCTGAAGGCGGTAGAACGGCCCGCTGCTCTCGACCAGTCGCGAGTCATGCCGATCAGCAATCGCGCGGCAACTCTGCCAGAAGTCGGCGGCCAACTCGGCGGCGGTGCAGTCCGGCCCCGCCGAGTGGGCGCAGGCCTTCTTGAATGTCGCACGCACCAGCAGGCGGCCCTTGTAGCCGAGCGTCACGCCGTCGACGCCGCTGGGTTCGCCGATGATGCAGGCGTGTGGCGGCTGATCCTTGAACAACTCGGCCATGTGCCGAGCACCACGGGAAGTCGAACACTCTTCCTCCACCGCGCCAACAAGGGTGAGTCGGAAAGCTGCGGGCAAGAGATGGGGTTGTTGCGCCAGCCGTGATGCGGCGCACGCGAAGGCCGCGAGGGATCCTTTGGCATCGACTGCGCCGCGCCCGTGAAGCGTGCGATGCTCGATTCGCAAAGGAATGTCGCCGGGCACGGTGTCGATATGCCCGAGCAGCAGGATGTGAACCGGTCGGTGTGTGCCGTGAGTGGTCTCAAAGCCGCCCACAGCGTTGCCCACTTCATCAACACGCCCGTTCAGGCCGGCATCGCGCATCCAAGCAGCCAACAGTCGCGATGCGGCCGCTTCGTGCGTGCTGGGGCTTGGTGTCGCGACCAGGCGTGCGAGCAGTTCCACAGCGCGCTGCGCGGGTGCGGCTTCTGAATCGTCGCACTGTGCTGCGGCGTGACCAGCGTCGATGATCTGTTGCAAGGCTTCGATCGTCAGGCCAGTTGTGGCTGGCGGGCCTTGCGTTGGCTTGGCCCTGCAGCCATGTCGAGGCCGGTTTGGTCCGTGAGGCTTGGTGGCGTGATTGGAGTTGTTGCTTGCGTAGGGCACATCGGATGCGTGTGGTGACTGCGGCGTGGTGCCGGACGGCTCTGCGCCGCAGTCGTTTGGTGCTTCATCCGTCTTTGCGGATCCGGTCAACGGCGAGAGTCGACGAGCCTTCATGCGGTCTCCTTCTTCGATCGATGGATCACGGTGCCGCGCCCCGCGAGCGCTCGAGTGATGGGCTGTGATACGCGGGCATCGGCGATGACAACTCGCTCGACACCCGATTCGAGCGCTTCCTTAGCTCCCAGCACCTTCTTCTTCATACGTCCAAGAGCAAACGCCGCTGCACTTGAGAGTTCACTTTGTCGTATGGTCGTGATCAACGACGATTCATCGGGGAACGCCCGCAGCAGGCCGGGCACGTTTGAGAGCAGCAGCAGGTCGGGCGCACTCAGAGCAGAAGCCGTTATCGCCGCGGCACGATCGGCGTCCACGTTGATCGGCTCGTGCTCGGTGCTGATCGCAGGTGGCGAGAGCACCGGCGTAAGCCCGTCTCGAAGCAGCAGCCGCAGCAGCGAGGTGTTCACGCTGTCAACCGTCCCGGTGAAGTCGTCGTGGATGATGACGGTTCGCCCGTCCACAACGGCTCGCACGCTGTGCTTGCGTGGTCCTTCCCAGGTTCTTCCGTCCATGCCCGAGAGCCCGACGGCGTTGATTCCTCGACGCTGCAATCGCTCCACGATCTGCTGGTTGAGCACGCCTCGGCATGCCATCTGGAAGATTTCGAGGGTGCGGCGGTCGGTTCTGCGGCTGGTGTGGCCGCTGGGACTCGTGAGGATTGTGGGGGGGTGGCCGAGCGACTCTGAGAGCACGTTGACCTGGTGCGACCCGCCGTGAACGATGACCAGCGGACGGCCATCTTTGATGACGTTGGCGGCATCGGAACAGAACGCGTCGAGGTCGATGCCCGCAGCGCCGCCAAGTTTCACGACCGTGGGCGCGCTGCCGTATTGAGCGTCGTTGGTGCCGTGCGAAGCGGTCGTTGGAGTGGATGGGCTTGGAAGCAGCGTCTTGGGCATGGTGACGGTCCGGGGTTCCGAGTCGATCGCAAACTGTTGGGGGATGTGTTGTGTCGGTCAGTCGGTCAGCGCGCTGAGTCGGCGGGTGCGATCAGATGGGGTGCAAGCCGGGAAAGCCAAGCCCATTCACCTCGTCGAATCCGCACATCAGATTCATGCACTGGACCGCGGAACCTGCTGCACCTTTCATCAGGTTGTCGATCGCGCTGAGCACCACGATGCGGCCTGAATCGGGGTCCATCTCGAAGCCCACGTCGCAGAAGTTGGATCCGGCGAGGATCTTGGGTTCGGGATAGCGGTGTACGCCGCTGGACTCGCGCACCAACCGCACGAATGGCTCATCGCGATAGGCCTCGCGATAGAGTTTCCAGAGGTCTCGCTCGACGACGGCACGGGTTGGAAAGACGTGCGCCGTACACAGCACTCCGCGGACGAGTTCGACCGATGTGACCGAGAGGTGCAGATCAAACCGCCCGTGCGGCTCCATCAACTCCTGCTCTACTTCTGCGTAGTGGCGATGGCCGGTTGGAGCAAAGCTTCGCACTGCGCCGCTTCGCTCTGGGTGGTGGCTCGACGGCGAGTGCGTGTTGCCAGCCTCGGATGAGCCGACCTTCAGATCGCACACCACCGACTTGATCAGCCCCGCGCGGGCCAGAGGGGCGAGCGCGAGATTGATCGCCGTGGCGTTGCAGCCCACGCCGCTTGCCAGCCGAGCACTCCGCAGGTGGCTGCGCTGAAGTTCTGGCAGGCCGTATCGAAAGCGATCGAGCCATTGTGGAGCGGCATGGTCTGAGCCGTACCACTTTGTGTACGCCGCTGAGGAACGCAGGCGAAAGTCGGCCGAGAGGTCGATGACTCGATGCCCCAAGCTCGCGTAGTGATCGATCTGCTTGCTTGCCTCGCCGTGCGGCAGACACAGAAAGACCACGTCGCACGGCTGAAGTTCAGACGGGTGTGAGAGTTGAAGCCGCGTGCGTCCGCGCAGATTGGGATGCACCGAATGCACGAACACGCCGGCTTGTGTGCGAGACGTTGCCTGATCGACCTCGACGTTTGGGTGATCGATCAGCAGGCGGAGCAGCTCGCCGCCGGTGTAGCCCGATGCGCCCACTATGGAAGCACGAATGCGGCTTGGTGGCTGAAGGCTGGCAGAGTGTGGTTCGGTCATGGCGTCTGGTGTGTCTCGATAGGGCGGGTGAGGTGTGCGAATCAGCGCGAAGCGACTGCGACAAGATTGTGGGGCGGGGTGGGCGTGCCGATCACGCAGTTCACGCTCATCATGCTGGGCTGGCGAGTTCGATCCGCCACGCCCGCGACGTGGTCGATGACCTTCTCAGGGATGTTCACGCCGGTCGTGGCGATGGAGTTTCGGAACTCCATGGTGTGATTGATCTCGCTGACGAGCAATCCCCGGCGGGCACACTCAAGCAAATCGATCGCGAGTACTGCGTCTTGCGCGTGCTGCGGTCCGGCGACGGCCCGTGCAGCGTCACGGCAGATTGAGGCGAGTTCGTTGGTGATGGGCAGATTCGCGGCCTCGCCGCCACGAGCGGTGTTGGTGATCCAGTGCGAACTGCGCCGAGTGATCCCGGCGATCGGTTCGTTGCCGACCATGAAGACTCGCAGGTCACGCCCCGGCTTGTCGATGTGCTCCTGCACGTAGAACACGCCGTGCTGAAAGCCGCCGAGCGTGGACTTGTGCTCGATCACGGCCTCCGCCGCGTCTCGATCGTTGAGCCGGCCGATGAGTCGGCCCCATGAGCCAACGGTGGGCTTGAGCACGGCGGGATAGCCGTTGGCCTCAACCGCTTGGAGGGCAGATTCGGTCTCGAGCGCCACGCGCACGGCTGGCGTGGGCACACCGTGGCGGGCGAGCAAGAGCGAAGTGGTGAGTTTGTCGCCGCAGACCGCGATGGTGTGGGCCGAGTTGACCACGGGCACGCCAAAGGCCTCGAAGATCGACGCGACGGTGAGCGCTTGCGTCTGGCTGATACAGCGCTCGATGGCCACGCTAAAGCGTTGCCAGGGCGATGGATCATGGATGTCGAAGACCTGAGTGCGAACATCGATCACCTCGTGCGGCAGTCCGCGGCGTTCGAGTTCGTCGATGAGCAAGCGCTCTTCGACACGGATGCGTGAGACGAGCAGGGCGATGGTCATGGGGTCGATTCCGATCGGGATCAAGGGAGTGGTGGCGAGGTGGATGGCTGGGGACGTTTCGCAACATGCGGGGAACAGCGAAGCGGCAATGCAGCGAAGCAGCAGAGCGAGCAGGTGCGTGTTGGCCGGAGGTAAGGCCCGATGCCGGATTACTCGCCCCAGTCCTCTTCAACCTGCGGAGCAACTTCCACGCTCACTGGCTCGGTGCAGGTCACTTCCAGTTCCACAGCGCAATCGCCGCAGCGGATGACCTCGCCAATGAGCGGCGGGCGAGCAAGGGTCACTTGTGCGGCGCACTCCGGGCATTCGATGGACCGTGTAGATGCGGTCGGCGATGCGGGGGGTGGGGGCACCGTGTCGGCGGTGTTGCGTGGGGTGGAGGTGGGGATTTCGTCAGTCTGACTCTGCATGGTGGTCCTTTCAAGAAATGGATGGTGATTCGTGGAGCGACTTGCTGGTGAAGGGATGAGTCTGTGAGTGCCTGCTCTGCTGCTGGTTGCTCAGTGCGTTCTGCCTTGTGCGTTCTGCCTCGTGCCTGGTGCCCAATGCCTTCTTGCTTATGCCTTCTTCCAACTCCGATAAAAACCACAAGACCCGCCGGGATGATCCCGACGGGCCTTGGTTGATGCGGAGGGTTGAGTCTTCTTCCTTGAGGGGAAGGTTGGTCTCAGCCGAGCAGTCCAGGCAACGCCGGGGCCCCGTGGGCTTTTTTGGCTTTGCTGAGTTTGCTCAAGATGGACGCTGCGGACGACACCGGCACCGGTAGAACCATGCTCGCGATGTTCGCGACGCTCGCCATGAACTGGCCC
>JBGSRG010000485.1:0-1650 GCA_041737685.1 Phycisphaerales bacterium
GCGAAGCGCCGCCAGCGCGGCACCATCCCGCACCCTCTACGGCGCACAGAACAAGCGCCCCGCCAGCGGCAAGCCCGCCGGCGGAAACCGACGCTCGCAAGACCGTCACTGATCTTCCCGTGCCATCCAAGTCGGTCCTGCCGACTTCGATGCGCGGCGCTGATCCCCTGACGATCTGACCTCTTACAACTCTGTCCCCATGCCATCGAAGTCGGTCCTGCCGACTTCGATGTTTTTTTGACCTTTGCCCCTTACCTTCGGAGGCATATGCGTCCCGCCCGTGCGATCGTGCCATCAAAGTCGGTCCCGCCCACGTCGATGAATCCTTACCTTCATCTTCGCGTTCAATCTCTCACGGCCGCGCTCACTCCCCACTCGTCTCCATCACCCGCATCAGCACCGGGTGCTTCTGCCGCTTCTTTTCCTTCAGCCTTTCCAGCACGCTCGCCGGCACCATGCTCGTCAACTGCTCCGGCTCGCCCAGCGCAGTGATCTGGCGGATCAGGCTCGAACTGGTGTACGCAAAGTCCGGCCCCGCAACCACAAACGCCGTCTCCAGCCCGCCCACCTGCCGATTCGTCAGCGCTTGTTGAACCTCGCTCTGCAAGTCCGAGAGATTGCGAATCCCGCGCAACAACACCGGCTCAGCCAAAGGTGAAGGCCCCGCAGCTCGACGCGCAAAGTCCACCGTCAACCCATCAAACGGCTCCACGCTGACAGGCGCTTGGCCCGCTCCCTGGTCGCGCAGCACCATCTGCGCAATCAACTCGCGCAGCATCTCCACACGCTCATCGATCGAGAACAACGGTTCCTTCCCAGGATTCCGTCCAACGCCCACAACGACCCGATCAAACAACCGTCGCCCACGCGCAATCACATCGAGATGGCCATACGTCGCCGGATCAAACGATCCCGGAAACACCGCAACATGCTCCACGCCCCCACTGTCCCCATCGGCAGCACCACCACCGCCATCTCGCGGCGACGCCAACCCAGATTTCAGCGGCACACGGGATTCGGTAGGCGACATGCCAAAACCATAGAGGCTGAACAGCCCCAAAGCCGCGCCTCGGACCATGAACCGCGAACCACGCACCCCCGTCTCCCAACCCTCTGCCAGCCCGAATCACCCGAATCACCCGCCCCACCCGAACAGCCCGCACAGCCCGCCACCACTTTGCCCAACTTCTCACTCCACCACTTGCGGCGACCTGGGCAGGATTGCACACTTCTCCTGTCCAGTGTCCAAGGTCCAGAGCCGTAAACCCATTCCCTACCGACCTCTAGCAGACCGCAACACCAACCGCCCCCGCCCAACTCCAACATCCCGCCGCTTTCGTTTGTGAAAGTCCCGTCCCCGTTTGCCTCCCGGGGACGGGGCCTTTCACTTTTTGCCCCGTCACATTCCAGACCGGCCTCGCCCTCGACTTGGTGGGACAGGCGTCTCGCCTGTTAGTCTCCTTCCCCGAGTGGCATCGGCCTTCTGGGCGATCATCCCCCTTTTTCATCCTCGGCAACACCGCCGACGCCGGCATCTACACCCTCGAATCCGACAATTTCTGCGAACAGACCTCCACTCCCCCAACCGTGCTCGCCGTGCGGCCCTCATGCCCCGGCGACCAGGACGGGTCGGGCACCATCGACCTGCTC
>JBGSRG010000003.1:0-3671 GCA_041737685.1 Phycisphaerales bacterium
TGCCCACCCTCCTCAAAGGCGGCGACATCCTCGACGTCTGGTTCGAATCAGGTTCGAGTTGGAACGCCGTCATGCGCGAGCGGGGCATGGCCCACGAAGACAAGCCCTACTTCGTTGATCTCTACCTCGAAGGCTCAGACCAGCACCGCGGTTGGTTCCAACTCTCGCTCCTGCCAGCCCTCGGTGCCACGGGCAAAGCCCCCTTCCACACACTCCTGACTCACGGCTTCATGGTCGCCAAAGACGGCCGGAAACTGAGCAAGAGTCAGGGCGACAGTGTTGACGACCTCTTTCAGAAGTTCGGCGCCGATGTCATGCGCTGGTGGGTCTGCTCGCTCAGTTACGACAACGACGTCAAGGTCGATCCGTCATTCTTCGAGCTTGCCGGCGAGAGTTACAGGAAGATCCGCAACACCCTCCGCTTCATGCTCAGCAACCTCTCTGACTTCACCGCCAGTTGCGACGGTGTCGGCGGGCATTGCGTTGGCGCTGAGCACTTCCCGCCCACTTCGCTCGATGCCTGGGTGCTCAGCGAGTTTGATCGGCTCTCGCTCGACGTGACGGCGGCCTTCGATCGATACGGCTTCTCCGCCGCGCACGAACGCCTTTACGACTTCTGCAACCGCACGCTCAGCGCAATCTATCTTGCGGCGGTCAAAGACCGACTCTATTGCGATAAGGCCGACTCACCGCGCCGCCGCCGCACACAGACCACTCTCTGGGATCTGACCGACGGCCTCTGCCGCCTCTTAGCCCCTGTTCTGGTTCACACCGCCGACGAGACTTACCGCGCACTCAACAAGACCGACGCGAGCGACGCCCAGACCTGCGTGCATCTTCAGCACTATCCAAAGGCCTTTGGGACCGCGGCCGACCCGGCATGGCCCGAGGTCATGCAGGCCGTTGACTCCGCTCGGCTGGTGCTCGAACAAGCCAAGGCCGACCTCGGCGTGAAGGACCCGCTCGACGCGGGGATTGTCCTGCCCGACACCAACGGCCAACTCGCCCGCTTTGACCGCGTCGATCTTGCCGACCTGCTCGGTGTTAGTCGCGTGGAGATCGACCCGAAGGCAGACAAGGCCCGCGTACTCGACCTACGCAGCCAGGCGCAGTGCGAACGAAGTTGGAAGCGCGACGGCACCGTGCGGACACGATCCGACGGCGGCGCACTCTCTGATCGTGACGCCGAAGCGGTTGGGCTGGTGTAATCACCCGCCGCATCGTTATCGGTCCACGCTTGGTCTACTCCGTGCCACGGGGTGCGAGGTCTCTCAGCGCCACACCGACCATCCAGCGCTCGCGGCAGCCGATGTTGATTCCTTGCAACCCGCCGGTTGAGAACGCCGCTCCGCACGTCGATACCAGCCCTCATGTTGAGCGGCGGCAACAACCAACCACCATCCTCCCCACCACCCTCACCCTCACCCGGCCGCGGCGGCAATGGCGGCAGCGGCGGGAGCAGCGGGAGCAGCGGAAATGAGGGTCGCAGCGACTCCCAGCAGCCCGTGCTCAAGCGGACCGTCGTTCGGCCGGGCGGCGCGGTCGATGGTGCCGACTCGGCGTTCGTCACCGACCGCCTCACCACGCTCACCCACGAACTAGCCAACCTGCTCGACGGCTCGATGCGATGCCTGAGCCTGGCCCGGCGTACTTCGATACTTCGCTCAGCAAGCGCAGCGCTCGCCAGCACCCAAGCCGGCGCCCAAGCTAGCAACGTAAACCTCGCCTCTCTCAACGGACACGCCGCTGACAACAATCTCGATGCCGAGCCGGACCTCGACCTCATCCGTCGCCATCTCGAGACCGTTCACTCGGCCCTGCAGCAGATGGCGCACTTGGTCAAGTCGTCTATGTCCGGCTTTACGCCCGGACTCATGGCCCCGATCAACCTGAGCATGGGCTCGTGCGGCGCACTGGGCGATGCCGTGCGGCACGCGGTCGAAGTCATGCAGCCGGTGGCGCTGGATCATCACATCCGCTTGGTCGTTGATGTAGACCCGCGCCTCAGCGACATTCCCGCCGGGCCGGTCTATACCGTCGTCAGCAGCGGCGTGCGAAACGCGATCGAATCCATCCAGCGTGCCTGGGCTCAAACCAACGACAACTCCGAGGACGGCACCACCCCATTCCACACCAACCGCCGCGCTGATCGTCGGTCCCCCGCACCCATCGATCGCTTGGGCGAGCGCGGTGTGGTGCACATTCTGGCAAGCCTTGACGAGGGTGTCACCCCCGAGCAGGTACTCCTTGAAATCATCGACGATGGTGAAGGCCCGCCCTCTGGCCTCCAGGGCGGCACCGACAAACTCTTCGAGTTCGGCGTCTCCAGCAAACCTCGCGGCGGCGGAGTCGGCCTCGCCGTCACACAGGACGTAATCAACGAACTCGGCGGCAGCGTCTCGCTCCGCAAGCGCCAGCGTAACGAGAGAACGGCCGACACCGGCCATTCGGCAAGGCCGGGCGCCGTGCTCAGCGTGCGGTTTCCATGTCCTCCCTCGGCCGACCCAGCCACGGGCGATCGCTAGCAGATCGTCTCTCGGCGAGCGATTTTCGGCGAGTCAACACAGTCGGGCGTTGAGTTCAATCGGTGCGGGCGATTCGGCGTCGAAGGCAACACAACCGGTCAGTTTGACGGAGGCACGGCGTGGCGCAGCGACGAGACCGCATCTTGGTTGTCGACGACGATCCGATCGCTTCGGAATCGCTGGCCGAGTTTCTCGACGGTGAAGGCTTTGATCCCAGCATCGCCTGCAACGGCGCAGAGGGCCTGAGCCATCTCGAACGCGCTGATACTTCTCGTGATGCCGCCTCAGACTTCGGCTTCGCCGCTGCGCTCTGCGACGTGTCGATGCCCGTGATGGGCGGCGTGGACTTTCTCAAGCACGCCGCCAAGAAGTTCCCCTCGACCGCGGTCATCATGCTCACGGGCTACGGCACCATCGAGAGCGCGGTCGAGGCCGTGCGCCTTGGCGCGGTCGACTTTCTAACCAAGCCCGTCGTCGACCAAGAGCTGCGCCTCGCCGTGCAGCGTGCCATGCGTCAGCACACACTCATGGCCGAGAATCGAGACCTCAAGGCACGGCTCGACGACCGCTTCGGCCTCGAGCAAATCGTGGGCAACGACCCACGTATGGCCAAGACCTTCGAGCTTGTTCGCGCAGTGGCACCGAGCAAGACCACGGTTCTGATGACCGGCGAGAGCGGAACCGGCAAGAGCCTGATCGCCCAGGCCATCCACCAACTCAGCCCGCGCGCCGCCAAGCCCTTCGTCCAACTCTCCTGCGGCAGCATCCCCGAAACACTGCTCGAAAGCGAGCTCTTCGGACACGTCAAGGGCGCCTTCACGGGCGCTCACGCCGACAAGATCGGCCGCTTTCTCGCGGCCGACGGCGGCACGATCTTCCTCGACGAAATCAACTCGGCATCGCCAGCGATGCAGCTCAAACTGCTCCGCGTTCTGCAGGAACGAAAGTTCGAGCCAGTCGGCTCGTCACAGACCACCGAGGTCGACGCCCGCGTCATCCTCGCCACCAACCGACCGCTCGAAGATCTCGTTCGTTCCGGCGAGTTTCGACAAGACCTCTACTACCGGATCAACGTGGTCCAGATCGCGCTGCCGCCGCTGCGCGACCGCACCAGCGACGTGCCCGCGCTCGCGGCCCACTTTCTCG
>JBGSRG010000035.1:0-1553 GCA_041737685.1 Phycisphaerales bacterium
CGCGGCACGTTCGCGTGGGCCGCAGCTGCGCCCGCGCTCTCGATCCGAGCCTGCCGCGCTGCGGCCAGATTGCAGTTCATCGTGTGCGCCACCGCACGATCAAGGTCGATCCCGCCCAGCTGGACGGTCTTGGCGAACGCCAACTGATCGCCGTTGGCGATCATCACCTTCGTTGTTCCCGCAGCCAGATCCACGTACAGCGTCGCCGCGCCCTTGTCGTCGCCGCGCCGCGCCAGATGCTCAAACGCCCGCAGACTGCACAGAAACTCCGGGTGCATCCCGACCAATTCCAATCGCGACTCCTTGCAGGCGTGCATCACCCGACCGATGAAATCGCGCGACGCGCCAAAGCAGATGACCTCTTGCTTGGCACCGTTCATCCCCGCCCCGCCCTGCTGCCCGTTCAGGCCGCCCACAACCCCCGAAGTCTGACCACACGGCACAGCGCCCTCAACCACCGAATGCCTGCACAACAGCGCGTGCGGCGGGCACTCCAGCATCGCGGGCAACGCGTGCTCCACCAACTCGGCGACCGAGACGTTCTCTGCCTTGGGCAACTGCAAGTGCTTGCAGAACAACTGCGCCGCTGGCAGCGACACCGTTGCTCGCTTCGACTTGAACCCCACCGCCTTGATGAGTTTGGGCAAGGCCTGAAACTGAAACTCGAACCGCTTGCCCGTGTCGGTCAGCAGCGAGTCCGGCGTTTTCAGTGAGGCCGCCGCCACGAGTTGTGGCGGATCGCCCGCCTGCAACTGCAGCACCTTCAACGACGCTGCGCCAAAGTCAATCGCCACAGGCAGCATGGTGCCTTGCAGCGTGCTCAGCGCTGCGTTCTTCACCTTTCCGAACGGTGAGAAGAACATACGGCGACAGCCTCCACCGGCGCAGGCCGGCTCCGAGCCGAAGAACAACCCCGGCTCTGGGGAGATCGGCCCACCGCAGCAACGCATTGAGAAGACGGGCAGGCCCGACCGGCCGTAACGACCCGCGCACCCCCCCAGCCCACCCAGTCGGCAAAGTTCGGCCTTCACCCCGCACCGACCCGCTCGTCCGAGAACCCTTCCCTGTCCAACCCCGCCTGCTTAACCCATCAAGGCTCCAACACCTCCACCAGCCGCCGGGTCACTCGCGTCAACTCCTCAAGTGCGCCAGCCAGGTCCCATACCTGCCGCTCACGATCGCCCGTGGTGTTGGAGACCACTCGAACCTCAGCAAACTCAACGGCCGGACTCGATCGACCTTCTACAACCGTCAGTTCGTTCCACCTCGCCACAACATGGCCAACCGCAGCACCTTCCATCGCTTCCACCATCGCGCCGGTCCGATCTACGACTTGCTGAGCCTGGGAGTCGGTGCCAGAGCAAGTGGATGTTGTGGCGATTGGGCCGAACTTCCACGTCGCGGGCAAACGCGATGCGCTGTGGCCAGACTTGTGTTCAGATGCTTCAGAACGCGGGCTTTGCAGCGCCGAGATCGAGCACGCAATCGCCGGGTCGGCAAACGGCCCGAGCGCAAAGCCCATCTGCGCCGTGGTCCGGAAACCCGAGGGCGTC
>JBGSRG010000041.1:0-2048 GCA_041737685.1 Phycisphaerales bacterium
ACCACCGCCAGCACCACCGCCACTGGCGCTGCCGCCTGAGCCGGGGCTACTGAAGGCGCTGTCGGAACTGGCCATCGCGGCTTGGGAGAGGGTCGCGGTGACGACTTTTTCGTCGGGGCTGGCGGCGCTGAACCAGGTGCAGACAGAGCCGTCTGGGTCGATGCAGAGCGCGTCGAGGCGGGTGAGGTCGAGCGCCCTGAGATTCTCGCCGATCCATCTGGCGGCGTTCGCAATGATGGCGACTTGCGAAGAGCCTTGCATGGCGCTGGCGGCGTTGGCGGGCTGAGTGCCCGAAGACCAGGTCCGGTCGAGTCCGGGCGCGACCAGACGCATGGCGTCGATGCTCTGACCCGAGGCCGATCTTTGGACGTAGCAGACAGCGCGATTCAATGGATCTCTCGAAGTGTGAGCGGCTATTCCTTGTTGCTGTTGCGGATCTCTTCGAGCTTCTTTCGGGTCTCTTCGTCGAGGTCCTCCCCTTGCTGCTCGGTGCGGAGGCGCTGCTCCTCAAGGATGGCCTTGAGTTTCTCTTGCGTGATCGGGTCGGGCTCGATATCGATGATGCGTTCGGTGAGGTCGCCTAGGTTGTTGAAGAAGTCGGGATTGCTCTCGATCGTGACGCCCAGATCGGCGAGGCGGCTGATCTGCACGTTGATGGGATCGTCAAGGGCGATGCCCGCTCGCTCGATGATCTCGCGTGCCCACTGCGGGTCATAGTCTTGCAGGCTGACTTTGGTGATGAACTCGGAGAACTCGACGGGGTCGAGGTCTGCGGGGAAGTTTCCGGGACTGCCGTTGTTCTGTGAGAATCGCGGATCGGCGGCGGCGAGGGCGTTTGCGCTGGGGCTTCCCGGAGCGGAGCGACCCGGCGGCAGCGAGGCCGCTCGCGAACGATTGATTTGCTCTCGATAGACGTCGCTGGATCGTGGGCCACGGGCACGCACGGTGTTGGCTTGTCTGCCGGTTCCGCCGGCACTGGCGCGTGCTGCTGCGGCACGGCCCAGGGGTGAGTTTGGATCAGGCTCTGAGGCTGCTCGCATGCCGGGTTCAGGCCATGCGCGGTTGGGGGGCAGCAGGTCGATCCGTTCGGACGAGCCGTCGTCAAAGGCGAGCACGACGTGGTCGGCGTGGACCTCGCTGAGCACACGACCGTCGCGGCTGGCACCGCGTGCAAGCAGGAACTGCACGCCGTCGATGGTGAACCACGCATAGGAATTTTTGGCCGAGACGATGGAGCCGATGTAGAGCCACTCGCCGGTTGGCCCAGCAGACTCGTCGATGGCGGGTTCGTCGATGTCGGCGATCGCGGTGTCGGTGGGGATTGGGTCTGGCTCGACCACGGGCTTGTCTGGCGCAGGGCGCAGCGTTCTGGGGTTTGCCAGCGAGAGCGCATCGGCAGCGCTGGCGGTGGTAACAACTCGCCCGCCGGGCACGGCGACGGATGCGTCTGTACCGGCGGAGCGTGCCGTGCTGGTGCTGGGCACTTGAGGTGCGAGGAAGTTGGAGATGGGTCCTACGGCCAGAACCACCGCGCCTGCGGCG
This sequence comes from Phycisphaerales bacterium, assembly GCA_041737685.1. Classification (GTDB taxonomy): domain Bacteria; phylum Planctomycetota; class Phycisphaerae; order Phycisphaerales; family UBA1924; genus JAHBK01. Next base: position 1,543 of record JBGSRG010000041.1, read on the forward strand.
GCGACGATTGCGGCGGCCTGAGCGACCCGGATAGCGCGTTGATCCTCTTGGCGGCGTGTCATGGCGTGGTTTCCAATGGATGCATCTCCAGCATATACCGAAACTTATACGTGCTCCGCACGTGGGTCGGCTCGAAACCGCGATGATTGCTGCGAAGAAAGGGCGCGTGAACGCACCTGCGACACGGCAGGGCCCTTGGTTTATCGGCTCGCGGCGTCGAGGAGCGGCAAATCCTCCCAAGTGAGAAATGGGCCTCCCTGGTCATAGGCCGAGGCGTTGCGAGAACCGCCCATGTCCATCAGGCCGCCAGCTCGCCATGTGGAGCGCCCGCCGGGGGCTCGCTCGACGCAGACGACTCGGAAGATTGAGGGCGAGGTGGTGAACAGGGTTTCGAGTTCGCGCAGCGCTCTTTGATCGAGGTTGAGGTCTCGGAGTGGCGAAGAGACAGTGGTTTGCAGCGCTTGGTCGGGGTGGGCGGCTTCGGCGGCCATGCGGCCGAGGGCGTC
>JBGSRG010000051.1:0-3025 GCA_041737685.1 Phycisphaerales bacterium
CAGCACGCCGGGCGTTTATCTGATGAAGGACCGCAAGGGCGTTGTGCTCTACGTTGGCAAAGCGGTACGGCGGCGAGTGGCATCGAGGGTCGCGCTGCGCTGTGAGCAAGCTTATCGACGCAAGATCCGCTGCACTGCTCAGTTGCTTTGGCGGTCCACCGTCTCGAGATACGCTCGCATCACCGCGGCGCGTGATACCAGCCCCAGCGGCGTCCGATCCTTCGCGTTGTCGACCACAGGCAGCACCGGCGTGTCCATCCGGCTCAGGTGTCGCATCACCACGTCCAGCGTTTCATTCGGAGTGACCACCGGCAAGTCTGTGCGCATTAGTTCGCTCACCAACAGCAGCGGCAAAGCATCAGACTCGATCAGCGCCGTTCGCAAGTCTCCAGAAGCCAGCACGCCCGCGAGTCTGCCCTTGGAATCCACCACGATAAGGTCCGCCGAGTCGTTGGCCGAAAGCCGGCTCACTACCGCCGAGAGCGGATCATCGGCGTGCAACACCGACGCCGCGGCGGGTGCTGGCGTGATACGAATGTCGGCAACACGCAGCGATCGCAGCACACGGTTCAGTGGGTTGATCTCCCACGCGATGCCCTTGCGGACCAGCGCGGCGGTGTAGATCGAGTGCTTCTCCATGCTCTCGGCGATCAGCATCGACGTGATCGACGCCAGCATGATCGGCAGGAAAACAAACGGGTCGCGTGTCAACTCGAAGAGCATGAGAATCGCTGTCAGCGGCGCGTGCATCGTGCCCGCAATCGCGGCTCCCATGCCCACGAGGGCATACGCCGCGGGCGAGCCGCCCTCCGTGACCAGGCCCAGTTGTTCGAGTCCTAGTCCGAACGCCGAGCCAGCGCAAGCGCCAACGAACAACGCCGGGGCGAACACGCCTCCCGAGCCACCAAAGCCGAGCGTCAGCGACGTGGCCAGCAGTTTCATGCCCAGCAGCACCAGCACCAGAAGGCCTAGGCTCGCCACGTCGGCCGTCTGCGAATAGCGAGCAGGTTCGATCAACCAGCGAATGGCTCCGTAGCCGCTGCCATAGAACTCCGGCCACGGTTCGCCGCTATCCAGCACGCCCGACGACATGCCCTGGCTGCTCAGCCCGAGCAACTGAACAATGGCCAGATAAGCCGCGCCGAGGCCGAAAAGTCCCACAGCGCCGATTGCCGGCCTCAGGATTCGCGGCCCGGGAACTCGTCCGGCCCAGTCCTCAACCGTGTGCAAAGACCTCTGCAACGCCACACTTGCAACGCCGCAGATGCCGCCAAGCACCAAGTAGGCCGGCAGTTCTGCGAGCGAGAAACGGTAACGGGCCAGTTGCTCCGAGACGGCAAAGACCGCCTCGCCGCTGCCCAAGATCGCTTGGGCAACGGCGGTTCCAAAGACGGATGCAACCAGGATGGGTGCCAGGGTGCGCGTCGAGAAGTCTCGCAGCAGCACCTCGAGCACAAACAGTACCGCCGCGATGGGCGCGTTGAAGATCGCGGCCATGCCCGCAGCCGCGCCGCAACCAACCAGCACCGGTGAACTCTCCGAGCCCGTGCGCAGGATGCGAGACAGCAGCGACCCCGCCGAGGCACCGATCTGCACGATCGGGCCTTCTGCGCCCGCCGAGCCCCCCGAACCCACGGTGCAGATGGAAGCGATGAACTTGGCGATGCCCACGCGAATGGGAATCAGACCGCGTTTGCGGTCTAGGGCCTCCATGACCTGTGGCACGCCGTGCCCACGGGCGTCGTCTGCCATCAGCCGGATGATCAGCCCTGTGAGCAGGGCACCCGCGATCGGCAGGGCAAGCAGCCACCACACCGCGACCACGCCCTCGGCTCGCAGCACCAGTGCATCGGCCGCGTGGAGGGCCTGTACAAAGAGCGCCGCCGCAGCCCCGCCCACGATGCCGACAATCGCGCCAGCACCAATCAGCCTCCATTGTGGGTGAATGTCGATCCGCTCTCTCACGTTGGCGAGAATGCGGATGAGTGGCGGCATGGGCATCGTTCGGAGCATAAGCCCGTCGGAGTGTGCCAGCGACGGGCCAATGGTCAACGGGCTCACTACCATGCCGTCCAATGCGTGCAGCACCGATCACGCTCTGGCTTTACATCTTCAAGGACATGTGGCGGCAGATTCTGCTCACCGCCGCGGTCTTGGTGACGGTGCTGGCCTTTGCGCTGATCGTCAAGCCGTTGGCCGACGGCCTGCTCACACCGTGGCAGTGCATGCAACTGCTCGGGCTGAGCATGTTGCCCGCGTTGCAGTACGCCTTGCCGTTCGCAGCGTGCTTTGGTGCCACGCTCAGTTACTACCGACTTTCAAGCGACAACGAACTGGTCGCGGCGCACGCGGGCGGAGTCTCGCACCGTTCGCTGCTTGCGCCGGCGTTGGTCAGCGGCGTTGTGCTGTTGTTGCTGCTGCTGGCGCTCTCGAACTTTGTGATTCCCCGGTTTCTACGGCACAGCGAGCGGATCGTCGCGGTGAACGCCGCGACTTACATCGAATCGACCATCAAGCGGGGGCGCGCCGTCAAGACCGACGTGCAAGGCAAGCCCGCGTACATCTACGCCGACAGTGTGCGCCGGATCGAGAGCCCGACCAACGCCGGAGCGCGTCCAAGCGAGAGCATCGCCGACGGCGGCACGGCCGGCGGCAGAGGTGGTTCTGCCTACGAACGCCTCTGGCTCACGGGCATTCTCTTTGTCACGTTCGACACCACTGGAAAGATTGCCTGGCAGGGCTCCGCGCGCGAGGCCATCGTCTGGCTTCGCAAGCAGCCCACGCCCGATGCCGATGGGCGATCGTCAACCGAAGTGGTGCTCAAGCCCGTGGACTTTGTCGGCCTTCAAGGGTCCGGCCGAGCCGAGGGTGGCGAGGCCATCCAGACGTTTCGCATCCCGAACTCCATGAAGGACGACCCGAAGTTTCTATCCTTCAGCGAACTGGTCCGGCTCTCGGCGAATCCCGACCTGCTCTCGCCGGTCGATGAGCGTCGAAGAAGGTTGGCGCTGGCGCTCGCGGAGGT
>JBGSRG010000069.1:0-1535 GCA_041737685.1 Phycisphaerales bacterium
GCCCACGCTTCGGCGACGGTGCTTGCGCCCGCGCGGGCCACTGCCAAGTCCGCCGCTCCCCACCAGCGGGCCATCTCGCCACGGTGGGTTGGGTCGGTTCCGCCCACAAACTCTCGCAGAATCACTCGCACGCCAGCCCTGGCGTATCGCTCGGGCAGCGAGCCCACGAGGGCATCTCGATCGTTATCGCCGGTCTGGTGCAGCACTTGCCACGGCCGCATAGACCGTGAGCATTCGGGCCGTTCCAACATCGCGGCGACAAGGGCATTGATGGAAGAAGCACCCTGGCTGCCGCCGGTGATCATCAGCGTGCGCTGGTCTGGCTCTAAGCCCAGCGACAACCGACAGGCCGCGGCCGTTTCGGAAGCGACCGCCCCTGCCCGAACGATCGGCGGAACCGTGACCCAGGTCTTGGCTGTTCGCGGGGCGTGGTTGGGCGCAATTTGTGTGGACGTGAAGACACGGTCGGCCCTTGAGGCTATCCAGCGGTTGGCCTTGCCTGGCACGGCATCGAGATTGACCAAGACCAGTCGAGCACCTTCAACCGTGGCGGCTTGGGCTGCGGGACCGGCCACAAAGCCGCCCATAGCGACGACGACCGGCGGGCGACTCTCACGCTCAGACTCGGAAATCAACGATCGGGCTTGTCTGAGGGAAGGCCCCCATGATGAAACGAACCGGATCAATCCTCGAACAGAACGCACGATCGGTTTGGCGGGAGATGGTACGAACTTCACACCCTCAGCACTCAGTATCTTGGCGTCGAGCGGGCGGTCTGAGCAAAGGAAGACAGAGCGCGAAGTTCCACCAGATTGTCGATCGAGTTCTTCGGCGATGGCCAACGCTGGGAACAGGTGACCACCCGTTCCGCCGCCGGCGAAGAGAAACGTTGACCCGCTCCCGCTCACGTTGGCCCGACTCCGCTCGACGACTGTGTGTCGGTGTCTGACACGCTGGGGTTTGCTGCGGCACCGGCTGCATCAAGCCACGCTCGAGCGGCATCGGTGACGACGACGTCGCTCTTGACCGCCAAACGAATGCGCGGCTTGAGCTCGCGCGGAATGGGCCCTGTACTGAGTAAAGCGGCGGCGGCGGGAGATACGGGAGTTGCCGGACTGTGTGAATCAGCAATCGCGTCGCTGCTCGTGGCGGACGCCCGATCGGCGGCCAAGGCTGGGCGCAGCGCGGACTCTGGCGCCGGGCCAGAGAACAACCAGCCTTGCTCGCCGGGCGTGGTGAGAATGGTTATCCGGCTGCTGGCAAACTCGCTTGCCCCGGCTGACGGCGGTAATCTCGAAGACTCAGCCACCACTCGAGCCGAAGGCTGTTCCGTCTCTGATGCGACAATCTGCGGCTGCTGCGGGAGGTCTTGGCTCGACTCGACGGGCCAGTCCATAACCGCGCGGGTCGGCGTGTCAAAGTCACGCACCTGGGGTGGTGAATCTGTCTCGACGAGTTCGATCGCTTGGTGAGCGGCGGCCAGAACACGCTCTGCATGAGCGTTGGACCGGGCGGTCTCGACTTCGATCATCGCC
>JBGSRG010000114.1:0-1594 GCA_041737685.1 Phycisphaerales bacterium
CCCCACGCCATACCGCCCGGCATGCCCCCCCACGCCCTTCGCCCAGACACACTTTTCCAACCTTTCCCCTCACAATCGAACGACAAGGGGTGAACCAGACGAATGGTGTAGTAGAAAACGCCCTCCTTTCACGACCCGCTACCCACTCCCGCTTCCCCCCCACGCCCGCCCCATCTCGCTGCTTCAAGGACCGCCGCACCATGCCGACCCTTCGATCCTCAACCACCTCTCAACCGCCCGCTCGCCTCACCCTTCCCGGCGTGCGCATCGCCACACTCAGCTCCTCCTGTGCGGTGGCCCTCTCCTGCGCCCTCCTCCTCTTCCCAGCCTCCGCCATCGCCCAGCCCGGCAACCAAGTCAACCCCGTCTACGTTGACACCACCCCCACCGGCACCGAGACCCTCTCGCGCGTCCGCGAGCATCTCGCCTCGGGCAACACCGACGAGGCCGTTCGCGTCCTGCAACAAATGCTCGAGACCGAGCCTTACCGCTTGCTCGCCGTCGACGGCGACACCGAAGCCTTCATCTCCGTCCGCGCCGTCATCAACACGCTGCTCCTCTCGCGCCCCGATCTGCTCGAGCGTTACCGCCAGGTGCAATCACCCCGCGCCGCCCGCTTGCTCCAGCAGGCCGACGAAGCCCCACCCAACACACCCGCCTCAGCAATCTCCGCCGACTCCGCCCCCAACACCGTTTGGCGCTCCATGCTCCTCACCCCCGCCGGTCTCGAAGCCGCGCTCCGCAAGGCCCAAGTCTTGCTCGAAGACGCACACTTCGAGTCCGCACGCCGAGTGCTCGAAGAACTCGAGTCTCATCCCGACCGCCGCAACAACGCCGCCGCCCTCGCACCGACCGATCCCGCCGCAGCACGTTCCCTCGACGCCGCAGCACTCCTCAGCACCGTCGCTCGCTATCTCGACCGCCCAGAAGTCTGGGCCATCGCCGAACGCTGGTCAGGCCAGCCCGTCGCCCAATCCCCAACCCTTCAGCCCATCACCTGGCCGCCCAGCGCCGGCGTCGCCGCGCAATCACCCCTCGACCAAGCCCCATCCCTCTCCCCCGACGGCCTCGTCAACCGCCCCCTCTCCACCGTTGTCCTGCGCCCAGAAGCCGTCGTCCGAGACGAGGCCGCTCAGATCGACGGCAAGTCCGGCGCTCGAATCAACCCGCGCGCCAACCCGCGAGCCAACCCACTCGATGGTCGCGTCCCCGCTCGAAACGCCCTTCGTCCCGGCATCCGCGACCTGCGAGCCGCCACCGACGCCCCTCCCTATCTCAGCGACCTCTCCATCCTCCCAAGCGCCAACGAAACCGACGTCTTCATCAACGACGGCACCGCCATCACCGCCTTTGACCGCTTCACGCTCCGCCCACGCTGGTCCGTCTCGCCCGGCGTAGGCGTCGAGCCCGTCATGCCCGACGCGCAGCGCAACCTGCGCGAACTCATGATGCGAAACTCCTGGATCCCCCGCGCCGACGAGCCCTCCATCGTCACCGTCGTCGAAGACCTCGCCGTCGCCTGCACCGGCCGCGCCAACTCCAGCGCTCGCGCTGGCGACTACGTCATCTCCGCTCTCGACGCCCGAACCGGCAC
>JBGSRG010000154.1:0-14908 GCA_041737685.1 Phycisphaerales bacterium
GAGGGGTAAAAGATGTGCAAAGCAGGCAGGATGATCATGGACCCGCCGATTCCCGCAAGACCGCCCAGCAGACCGGCAAAGCCGCCGATCAGGAACGTTTCGAAGATTTGAACGATGCTGGGTTCCATGTGGGTCAGTCGACATGGGCTCGACGGGGGGCGAGACGGGACGGGACATGGACGAGGGAGCGAGGCGGAGTGGCTCGGTCGCGGACCTGTGGACCAGTCGGCCCGAACGTGCGGAATCGGCCGCGTACCCACGCATCGGTGATGGGATCATAGCAAAACGATTCCAAACATTTTACGAACAAATGTCCGATGGAGTGTGATTGCGTGGCCAGAGCATGGACATGAAGAACACAACTCCATATTGTTTGTATTTTGATAGGGTCAGTAACTGGCCTACGGCCTCACAACAGCGTTGCACAGAGTGCGTGACCCGTTGACCGACCAAATCGGACAATTGCCTGCGCCAGAATTTCGAAGGATGAGTGTCCGGCAGAGGTCTTCCCATTTTCACACCAAGCCCCCATAAGAGGTGGACTGATCCGCTCAAGCCGCGGAACCGGACTGACGATCGACCCTTTCAGGCAGATTCTGTGTGACTTGACGGGAATTAGTTGTTACTGTTTGCTTGTCCGCAATTCGGCGAAGTCCCGGTTTCGCAGCGACTTGCGACGAACAAGCCGCCGCGTCCGGACGAGTGCTCGAAGGAACGGGCCCGGCCAAGCCGGGTCGAATAGAAACTCGCCGGGCGGCCGGCGTCAAAGATTTGAGGATTGAAGTTGCGGAGATTCGACTCCATTTTGGTTCACGTCGCGTTGCCCACGCAGCGGGAGACGGGCGGGCTAGTCCGCCTGCTCGGCCTGGCGCTGCTCACGGCGGCCTCGGCGGTGGTGACCAAGGAGATGATGTACCGCTCGGCGCTGCCAGCCCTTGCTGAGACCGAAACAGCCGTCGTCGTGGCGGCATCGACTGATTCGTTCAGTCCTGAGGCGTGGGAGCCGATCGCGGAAAGGCCCACGGTCGATGCGAACCAAGCCGCGACCGCGCCGACCGAGCATGCGGAGAGTAAGACCTCGGCCTGGATCCCGGACCCAAGCAGACCGTGGCTGAGCGATCCAAGCGTCAGGTACTTCAATGGCAGGCCGATCCGGCCCGCACGGACGATCACGATGCTTGTGACGGCCTATTCACCAGATGCTCGTTCTTGCGACCACTGGGCTGATGGCATCACGGCATCGATCCATTCGGTCGACACCAACGCGGGCAAACTGGTCGCGGCGGATAGCCGAGTTCTGCCGCTGGGCAGCATGATTTCGGTGCCCGGCTATGACGAAGGACGGGTGGTCCCGGTGCTCGATCGCGGCGGAGCGATCAAGGGGAACCGGCTGGACGTGCTCTTTCCGACGCACGAACAGGCCCGCAACTGGGGTGTCCGGCGAATCCGCGTCGTGGAGTGGGCCTACGCCGACGACAAGCCGGCGGACGACTACCGGACGATCCGCGGCAAGCGACGCTGGAACTGATCGAATCGGTCCTCGAATCTCGCTGTGCGTTTGCGGGGTGCTCCGTTCGCGAGCGGGAAATCGACTCTACCGTCCGTCTGTGATTGTCCCTACGCCGAACTCAAGTGCAGGAAGTGGTGGTGCCGGTGGGCGCGTCGATTCGCTGGCCGATCTGCTGGACCCACGGCTGGCCGCCGCGCTCGAATCGCTGGACGTGAAGACGCGCAAGCGTTTTGCTGGCCGACTGATGGGCGAGCGCCGCAGCAAGCAGCGCGGCCGGAGCGTTGAGTTCGAAGACTACCGCCCGTATGTCGCGGGCGACGACCTGCGGCACATTGACTGGAATGTCTTCGCACGGCTCGACCGATTCTTCATCAAAGTCTTTGAAGAAGAGCAGGATCTGGCGGTTCATCTGGTGATCGACGCGTCCGCGTCGATGCGGGCCGGACAACCGCAGAAACTGCTCGCGGCGAAGCGGATCGCGATGGCGATGGGCTATCTGTCGTTGGTGAGTCAGAACAGGGTGGTGGCGTGGGTCTTTGATGGACCGGCGGAGTTTGGAGGCAGGAGCGCAACCCAGCGTGCGGGCGCTGGTGATCGGGGTGCAGGCACGCTCTGGTCGATGGACGCCGCACGCGGACGCGAAGGCTCGCAGCGGCTGAGCCGCTTTCTCATGGATGTTGGTGATTTTGCTTCGGCGGGCAACGAGCGACGGCAGGGCATTGCGTGTGCAGACTTCACCGCCGCGATGCGCAGTGTGGCACGCAGACGGGCTGGGGGTAAGGGCGTTCTGATGTTGCTTTCCGACATGCTGATCGCTGAGGGCTACGAATCGGGCCTGAACATGCTCGCGTCGGCGGCGGGAGGGCCGGGGACTGGGGCTGTGGCTGGCGGGGCAACGGGCAGCAGCTCTTGGGAGACGACGGTGGTGCAGGTGCTCAGCCCGGGCGAACTGGACCCGGAAGCGGAACGGGACAGTGCGGGTAGACGGCTGGTGATCGGCGACTTGCGGCTCACCGACTGCGAGACGGGGCGTGCGGCGGAGGTGACGGCGACGCGGGATCTGGTGGCGCGATATCGGCTACGGCTTGTCGCGTATCAGGAAGCGCTGTCGCGGGCGTGTGCGAAGCGGTCGATCGGGTTGCTGACGGTTTCGTCGGACGTGGACGTGGGACAGTTGATGCTCGATGACTTGCGGGGCACGGGCGTTGTGGGCTGAGCGTGCGAGCAACGCAGCAAAGCGGTAAAGCGGTAAAGCCAAGAGTGTTTCATGGAGCTGCCGACTTTCCGGGCACGGGTCGACTGCCGAGCCCGTGTCCGGCAGCGCGTTCGAGGATCAAGGGGGAGGCGCGTGCCTGACACATTTTCCACACTCGGGGCAGACTTTCATGTGCGGCACCAGAGGGTAACCGCACGCCGGGCAACCGTCTTTGTGAGGGCGTGTCAGCCGTTGGTACACAAGAATCGAAACGTAGAAGAGCGTTCCCCACATCGTTGACACGATGGCTGTCTGACCCCAGAGCGGGTAGATCGGTATGACGCGTTGGAACTGGTCGCCGTTGGCATCCGGGGGCCAGAGCGGCGCCACATCGATGCCGGCCAAAGCCCGCGGACTCGCCGATGCTGCCCACACGCTTCCCCACGAAGCGATCGGCCAGCCATAGCCAGTAACGTAATTTGCATATGCGTGGTGCCAATCTATTCTACTGTCAGACAGCCATTTCGACTGATACAACCAAATGACGGCGTCTGTTCCAGAGAATGCTTGTAGATCTGCATCGATGAAGGCCCGCTTGCGGTATCCTGCTTCGGTCGAGATCCAACAAACGATGGCAACAACATACGAAAGCACAAGCCCCGCAAACAGGCAGCGGAACCAGAGGGGGAACAACCGACCGTACTGATCCAGCAGTCGCAGGAGGCGATACCGCATCGGGTTCTTGCTTGGACTGCTCACCAAGGCTTTTTCCCGCAGTTGACAGGTAGCAGCGGTGAGAACGGTGGCATTCCCGCCGGGTTACATGACGGAAATGGCGGACAAGGTGCACCCGAGGTGGGTGCCGGGCAAGAGTAGGAAATCGTCGACTCACAGTGACGAACAACGAATCCCAGCACGCCATCTTTCCAATAGTAATAGCGAATTTGCTCGTCGTAGCAGCACGAAGTCGCTGTGGTACACCCTGGATTGAACCGGGGTGCCTTCGGGCCACGCTCCCAACCGCCGCCGGGATTCAGAGAGGGTCCGGGAAGCGGGATGGTTGTGCCGGGTACACAACCCCAGGTGCCACACGCTGGTGGCGGTGGTGGTGGCGGCGGTGCGGGAGCGGGCGTGATTTGCGCGCACGTTATGAGCACCCCGGCAAAGGGCTGGCTCAAGAGTTCGGTGTCCGTTGCATCGGGAGCGACCACGTCAAACTTGGTCGCTTCTGCGTAGGACCAAAGAATCGATTCCGGCTGACAGAACCAACCCTGCCCATACTCCTCGATGAGAATGTCGGCGGCTTGGTAGCCGATTCCATCCAGAAATGCGATGATCACTTCCCGCTCGTCCTCGGTGACCAGATCGTAGAGCGGGTCGTCGATGAAAAGTCCGTTGTAAAACTCCTTTGGCACCTCGGAGGGAGGAAGACCCGATTCGGTGTCCATCGTGCGCCAGAGAAAGTCCCAATAGTTACTGATCTGGTACCACTGCTTGACCGTTTTGATCGCGTCCCACTGATCCTGTGACTCCCAAGCCGTTGCTGCCCACTCTGCCCCCTCGACGCCCGGATTCTCGTACCAAACCGAGACGATGTTGGCACCGGTTGCAGAATCCTTGTCACGAAGCGAGAGAACGCCTTTGACTGACACATTGGTTCCGTCTGATTGCAAAACTGCGGTCAGTGTCCATTCGTCCAACCGGAATGAAAGCCCGGACGGATGCACGATCGTGTCCTGATTCGCCGCGGCATGTGAGGCTGCGGCGAAAGCCGTGAACAGAAACACAACAGTCAGTCTCAGGGCGTAATGCATGTCACACTGCTAGAAGGTCCATGCAGCCTAACGACTCAACGCTGCTTGTCAATCCCCATTCCAGGGGAGGGTTGCGTCGGACTCGGCATCAGAACCTGCCGCCGAACGGCGTAACGGCTTGCCGATTGCGAAACGCTATCTGGTTGCTGTCTTGCTACCGCGTGCTTGGCACCGCGACCGGACCACCCCTCAACCGCAATCGTTGACTTTGCTGCGGGTGTGATCGAGCCGCAGGCTCATACCATCGGACATGGGGACGAATGCCGATCAACAGCCGCAAGCCGAACCGCTGACCGAAGCCCCGGTGTGGACCGTTCCACGTCTCGCCGAGCAACGGCCCTTCGAGGTCGTCAGCCCCTTCCGGCCGATGGGCGACCAGCCGACGGCGATCGAACAACTCTCGCGGGACTTGAAAGCGGGCGCCGAGTGCGTCTGCTTGCTGGGTGCCACCGGCACCGGCAAGACGTTCACGATGGCCAACGTGATCGAGCGGACGCAGCAGCCCACGCTGATCATCAGCCACAACAAGACGCTCGCGGCGCAACTCTATGAAGAGATGAAGGAGTTGTTCCCGCACAACAGCGTGAACTACTTCGTCAGTTACTACGACTACTACCAGCCCGAGGCGTACATCCCGCAGCGCGATATCTACATCGAGAAGGATTCCAGCCGCAACGACGAGCTCGACCAACTCCGGCTGGCGGCCACGAGCAGCATTCTGAGTCGACGCGACAGCATCGTCATCGCCAGCGTCTCGTGCATCTTTGGTCTGGGCTCGCCCGAGGCCTACGGGCGCAAGGTGATGACGATCACCAAGGGCTCTCGCATCAACCGGCGCGAGTTTCTGCTGCACCTGAACTCGATGCAGTATCAAAGAACGGACATCGAGTTCAAGCGCGGGCAGTACCGCGTCCGCGGCGACAGCCTGGAGGTGTGGCCCGCGTACGAGAAGTTCGCGGTGCGCGTGGAACTCTTCGGCGATGAAGTCGAGAAGGTCGAACTGGTGAACCCGACGAGCGGAGAGGTGCTGGCCGAAGAACGACAGTTTTTCCTCTTTCCGGCCGTTCACTACGTTCTGGAAGAGGAGGCGATCGCGCCGATCCTGAAGCAGATGCGCACCGACTTGGACGCGCGGGTGATGCAACTGCGGAGCGAGGGGAAACTGCTTGAAGCGCAGCGGCTGCTGGCCCGGACCAAGTATGACCTCGAGATGATCGAGGAGGTTGGGTACTGCAACGGGGTGGAGAATTACTCCAGGTACTTTGACGGTCGAGCACCGGGCGAGCGGCCGCACACGCTGATGGATTACTTCGACTATGCGCCCGCCGATGCCAATCACAAGGGCACGCAGGCGCTGAGGGACGCTAGAGGTTCCGGTCGGCCGAACTTCAAGGACTGGCTGGTCATCATCGACGAGTCGCACGTGACCATGCCGCAGATCCGGGCGATGTTCAACGGCGACCAGGCGCGCAAGACGGTGCTGGTGGAGCACGGGTTTCGGCTGCCCGCCGCGCTCGACAACCGGCCGCTGCGGTTCGAGGAGTTTGAGTCGATCGTGCCGCGGCTGATGTTCGTGAGCGCCACGCCGGGGCCGTACGAACTTGATCGCTGCAAGGGCGTGGTGGCAGAGCAGGTGATCCGGCCGACGGGGCTTCTCGATCCGGTGATCGAAGTGAAGCCCGCGCGCGGCCAAGTGGCTGACTTGTTGGAGCGCTGCAAAGAGCGGACTGCGCTTGCCGAGCGAGTGCTCGTAACGGCGCTCACCAAGCGGATGTGCGAAGACCTGGCCGAGTATCTCGACGAGCAAGGTTTGCGCGTGCGATACCTGCACAGCGAGATCGAAACCCTGGAGCGCATCGAGATTTTGAACGATCTTCGCCGCGGCGAGTTCGAGGTTCTGGTGGGTGTGAACCTGCTGCGCGAAGGGCTCGACCTGCCAGAAGTTTCGTTGGTCTGCATTCTCGACGCGGACAAAGAGGGCTTCCTGCGTTCGCCCACGAGCCTGATCCAGCAGATGGGCCGCGCAGCGCGAAACGCGGCGGGCACGGTGGTGATGTACGCCGACAAGATGACAGCGGCGATGCAGGCGGCCATCGAGGAGACCGAGCGAAGACGAACCAAGCAGAGGGCGTTCAACACCGAACACGGCATCACGCCGACAACCATTCAGAAGTCGATCCGCAAGGGGCTGGAAACCGAACTCCGCGCCCGGCGGACGGCTCAGAAGGCGTTCGTGGCGAACGAGCAAGTCTTCGACGCGCTGGAACTGATGCGAGAACTTGAGGGCGAGATGCTCGAAGCCGCGCAGGGGTTGCAGTTCGAGAAAGCCGCGGCGATTCGCGACCAGGTCAAGAAACTGAAGGCCATGGCCGACTCGGGCGGCGGCAAGGCCGGCACCGCCAGCGCCGGACTGAAGGTTCGGCGGTCAGAGTTGGAGGGCGACGGCGGAAGAAGGGGCTCTGGCGAACGAGGCACATCCGGTCGCGATAAGAAGCCCGGCACGCCGGGCGTGCGACCCTCGAAGCGGGCCAAGAAGGCGAACAAGCCTAAGAAGGGGTCCGGTAACTGGTGAGCCGACGGCTCGTGAACAAACGACAACCGCCGGTGTCTGCCATGCCGATCGCGGCCGAATCCGGGGCTTCTGCTATCCTGATGTGTTAGTCTTTCGTCATGACGACGCCGCCGGGCTGTCCTGCTTTCAGGAGCCTGCGGATACACGGCACGGAGGTCGACGCACCCATGCGGCTCGCCAAACTCACGCTCAACGGATTCAAGTCGTTCGCCGATGCCACCGAGTTTCGATTCGACGATCCGATCACAGCGATCGTCGGGCCAAACGGTTGTGGCAAGAGCAACGTGGTCGATGCGATCAAGTGGGTGTTGGGCGAGCGGTCGAGCAAATCGCTGCGCGGGAAGGAGATGACCGACGTCATTTTCGCTGGCAGCGCTTCGCGCAAGCCCATGGGCATGGCGAGCGTGGTGCTGAGTTTCGAGAACCCAGAGGTAGAGGCGAGGCACAGAGTTGCGGAGGCGTTCAAGAACGACGAGGCAAACGGGGGCTCGCCAGATGGCCGCGTGGCCTCAGACTTTGGCAGCCATCCCTCGGCACCCGCTGCACCCGCCGCGTTCGCTGCCCCGAACTCTGTGCCGAGCAATGAAGCAGCAGAATCGGGAGAGACCGGCGAGGCCGTCGCCATCCTCAGTCGCACGATCAACCGCGCCTTGCCGTTTGATGCCGACACTGTCGACGTCGAGCGTCGCTTGTATCGCGACGGCACCAGTCAGTATCTGATCAACGGCAAACGATGCCGCCTGCGCGACATTGTTGAACTGTTCATGGACACGGGCATCGGTGCCGACGCCTACTCGATCATCGAGCAGGGCAAGGTTGATGCGATGCTGCTTGCATCGCCGCAGGAACGCCGCACGATCTTTGAGGAAGCGGCCGGCATCGCCAAGTACAAGGCCCGCAAGATCGAGTCTCAACGCAAACTGGAGCGCACCGAACAGAACCTGACGCTGTCACGCGAGCAACTGGCGAGCACCGAGCGACGGCTACGGATCGTGAAGGGGCAGGCGGCCAAGGCGCGGGTTTACAAGGGGCTGGAGTCCGAGTATCGGGCGCTGCGACAGGTGACGGCGCTCGACCATTACGATGACTTGCTGTCGCGGCTCGAAGGACTGACGCACCAGCTGAGCGGGCTGGACACCGATCGACGCGCGGTCGCCGAACAACTCGCCGGCCTCGAGCGCGACAAGCAAGAGGCAGAACTGACTCGCGGCGAGTTGCTGTCAGGTCAGCGACGCGCTGAAGGTGCGCTGCAAACGGCGTGGCACGCAAAGGCGTCCAGCGAGCAGAAGATCGAACTGACTCGCAGCGCGATGGAAGATGCCCGGCGACAACTTGCAGAAGATCAGAAGCAACTCGAGTTTGTTGCGACTTGGCTGGACGAGACAGAGGCTTCGGTCGTGGAACACAGGCAGCGTGCCGAAGCGCTGCGCCGAGACCTGGACGCCGCCGAGCAAGGATTGCAGGGAATGGGCGATGCCCGTGCCACGGCCCAGACCTCCCTCAACGAGCATCGCTCGGAGCAGGCCAGAGAGCGTGCCGCAGCGACGGGCATTGATCGTGAGCGCGCGGGGTTGCTCGCGGCGGTTGAGAGCGACCGCCGGCGTGCATCGCAGATGCGAGAGTCGCTCTCACGCCTTGCCGCCAAGGCCAGCGGCAACAAGAGCGATCACCAGACACTGACGGCTGAATTCGCGGGGCTTGAAACGGGCGTTGCGGAGGGTCGCTCCGCGATCACTCGGCTTGAAGAACAACTTGGATCGGTTTCAGGATCGGCCGGACGACTCGCCGCAGATCGGCGAGAGTTGGCCGAGCGAGTTGGTGAGCATCAAGCGATGGTCATCCGACTCGACGCGCGCCGAGCGATGCTGCGAGAGATGCACGAACGGCACGAGGGACTGGGCGAGGCCGTACGGCACGTGCTTGATCATCGCGAGCGGGGTGCCGGCTTTGCCAGCGTGATCGGCGTTCTGGCAGATCTCATCGAAGTCGATGCGGAGTGGGCGCCGATCGTTGAGGCTGCGCTTGGCGAGAACCTTCAGTCGTTGGTGATCGGCTCGCTGGTTGACCTGCCGAGTGAAGAGGAACTGCGCGGGCTGCCAGGACGAGCGGTGTTCTTGCCGATCGATGGAGTTGGAGCGCAGGTTGACATCACTGAAGAGGCAGACGACTCGGTCCGTGAGGACGGCGCGGCTCTGCATCAAGACGTGCCCGAAGGGGAGCAAGAAGACCAGAACGAACGTGATAGCCAAACCGAAGCGGCAGTGACGCACGATGCCGCGATGGGGTTCATCGGCGGCGGGTTCGGCTGGATGCGCCGCGTGCGAGACTTGGTGCGTGGCCGGAGGGTCAGTTCAGAACTCGTTGATGCACACGCCACGCCCCCAAGCCTGAATGGCAACGTCGAAGTCTTGTTAGACCGTTTGTTGGGCCAGACCCTGCTCGTGCGCGACCTCGACAGCGCGATGTTGTTGAAGGCCGCGCTGATGGTGCCGCAATCGGAGACAACCGATTCTGGTCGCGAACCGGGACGAGAGCCGAGCCTCACGCAAGCCCCCGCCACTCGGGAGGGTGCGAGCGAAGGCGCACGGTTCGTCACACGCGACGGTCGGGTGCTCGAAGCGGACGGCCGGGTGGTCGCTGGCTTGGTCCGTGGGGTCAGCGCAATCGAAGAAGCGGGGACGACTACTTCACGCAGCGCATCGGGTGACTCTGCGGTAGAGGTAGCAGTTGGACAGGGGTTGCTGGCTCGCGCCGCAGAACTTGACGCTGTCGAATCCCGACTCGCCCGTGCAAGCGACGCGCACACGCAAGCGCAGCAGGTGTTGGAAGGTGTCAACTCTGAGGCCGCGGCGGTCAGCGCTCGCGAGGGTGACCTTCGGCGAGACCTCTCGACAGCGCAGCGCGAACTGGTGGCGCTGGAATCAAAGCTGGACCGCACAAAGTCCGATCTGGCGAGGCTCGACCGCGAACAAAGCGGCCTATCTCGCGAGATTGAGGACCTGACGGCGCGTTGCGATCGTTTGGATACCGAACAGTCAGATGTGGCCGAGCGGGCCGAGAGCCTGCGGCGACTCTACGAAGAGCACGCGGCGAAGGCTGCGAATCTGGATGCGGCGATCGATGCTGCGCAGCAGGCCGTCGAATCGGCCACGGAACGACTGACGACCGCTCGCGTGGAAACAGGCCGGTTGGGAGAGCAACTGACCTCCGCTCAGCGTGAAGCATCGCGGCTGGAGACAACGCTGGACGAGGGTAAGCGGCGGCGCGGCCACCTCGAATCTCAGTCGCACGCGCGGCAGCGGACGCTCGAGCAGCATGAGGCCGCCATTGGGCAAGCACAACGCGACATCGAGCGGGCCACCGCAGAGGCGGCCGACGCGCAGGAGGAACTCGGCCGGGTTCAGAATGAACTGGAAGAGGCTTCCACTCGCGTCGTCGAACTCTCGGAACGCGTGAACATCTCGCGGGTCGGCGTGTCGGCGGTCGAGCGTGACTGGCACAGCGTCGAGGTCGCCAAGCGTGAGACCGAGGTGAAGCGCGAGAATCTCGAAGATCGATCGACGCAAGATCTGGCGCTGGATCTGGCGACCGAGATCATCGACTACCGAACCCTGATCGCCGACGAAGTGGTGGTGCGAGTCGACGGCGACTGGGCGGCGAGCGAGATCGAGTTGCTTCGCAAGCAGATCAAGACGCTGGGCAATGTCAATCTCGACTCGATCGAAGAAGAGACGCTGCTGGAGTCACGCAACGACGAACTGATCCGTCAGGTGGCCGACATCGATGCGGCGCGTCATGGTCTGGAAGAACTCATCGCAAAGCTGAACGTCGCGAGCGAGCAACGATTCAAGGAGACCTTCGAGACCATTCAGGGTCACTTCGCCGGACCGGAGGGTATGTTCCGGCAACTGTTTGGCGGCGGCAAGGCCGAGGTGCGACTGATGCCGCTGATCAAGGAAGGCCCGAACGGCGAGCGGATCGTGACGGATCAACTCGACTGGCTCGAGAGCGGTGTCGAGGTGATCGCCAAGCCGCCCGGCAAAGAGCCGCGCAGCATCAACCAACTCTCGGGTGGCGAGAAAACCATGACCGCCGTCGCGTTGCTGCTCTCCATCTTCCGGAGCAAGCCGAGTTGCTTCTGCGTGCTTGACGAGGTGGACGCCGCGCTGGACGAGGCCAACACCGAGCGATTCTGTCGCGTGCTGAACCTCTTCCTGGATCGAAGCCACTTCATTGTCATCACGCACCACAAGCGAACGATGGGCGCCGCCGATCGGCTCTACGGCGTGACCATGCAGGAGCGGGGCGTCAGCAAACGCGTCACGGTGAAACTCGACCAGGTCGGCGACAAGGGCGAGATCGACCGCCGCGCTGAGGATGCTTCAGGCGCGCCAAGACTTGAGAGCGTGCGGGTGGAGCGCGGCGCGGAGCAACTCGGCATCGCAGGCGCCGGGCCGCACGTGGAACACGCACACGTTGGTTCGGTGGTGGAGGGCAAGCCCCGGACCCGTGGCGGCGTGAGGGTGTGAACATCGTGTGATCGGTCACTTTCCTGCCTTCTCAATCAACATCGCACAGGCCTCGTCCACTGCGGCCTGAGCCTCAGCATCTGCGGCGTTTGTCGCCGCCATGACGGCCAAGTCCGCCGCAGGCGCGATCCAAACGCTGCAGAACCACATGGTGTTTGAACCAGAATGGACCATGACCATGCCGCTCGGCTCAGCGGCTGTGGCGGCCCAGGGACGCTGGGTGATGAGCCAGCCCATCGCGTAGCCGTTCGAGTCCGTCACAGATTTGGGCGACGGAGTTCGCAGTCGCCTAGCGTTCTCTGGGCTAAGCGTCGTTGTCTCACCGCGCGCGGCCTTGAGGTGAAGCAGCACAAACTTTGCCCAATCTTCCATCGAGCAGTGCAGCGTGCCGGCGGGTGCGTAGCAGCGTGGGTTGTCGGCGTTCGCGTCCGGCGGGAAGGGCTTGGCGTTCCTGTGCCCGCGGGGCTGATCCACACGATCGGCCAAACCGGGCGGACCAAAGCCGGCGGAAGTCATGCCCAATGGCGTGAAGATGCGCTCCTGCATCAGTTCTTCGTAAGGCCTTCCTGCGGTCTGCTCGGCCATCATGCCCGCGATCATGTAACCGATGTTGCTGTAGAGGAAAGCCTCGCCTGGTGCTGAGACCGGCGGCTGTTTCATTCCGATCTGAAACGCAACCCGTCGATCACGCTCGGGCGTGGCTTTCGAGTGCATCAGCATCTGAAGGGTTGCGTCGGCCGGCAGGTTCCCCGGCAGACCGGACGTGTGCCGCAGCAGCTGTTCGAGCGTGATCGATCGGTAGTGTTCGGGAATCGCACTGAGTTGCTCGACAAAGACCTCGCCGATCGACGACTCCCACTTCAACTTCCCGTCTTGGACAAGGAGCGCGCAGAGCGTCGCGGTCATGGCCTTGGTACATGAGCCAAGATGCCACTGGTCGTCGAACTTCGCGTCCGCATCGCGAGCGAGCGCTCGCTTGCCCGCAACACCGCGTGCGATCAAGCCCGCCGGGTTCTCACGATTCACATCCGCGGTGCCGATTGACACCGCGACCAGCGCAGGTGCTTTGTGCTTGGCTCGGATCGCTTCGAGTTTGGCCGAGACGTCATCAAAGCTCGCGTCGACTGTGCTCGCGCGATCAGCATTCGCGTCGGCAAGGGCACCGTCAGACCGCGGCGGAGTCCGTTCCCTCGGCGTGGTTGACTCGGTTGTTGGTTCGGCAAACGCAGGCTTGGCAAACTCGAACGTCATCGCACAGAACACCATTGCGCCCGCCATCAGCCTCGCCGATGTTGCCGATCGATTCCACCTCAACCACCGCAGCCGAGCGGATCGCAGGGGCCGTGGCCCTGAGAGGCCTTGTTCTGAGCTATCGCGACGCAACGTGCTGACCATCCGGATTACTCCCGCCTTCAGGTGATTCTTACCGCGCCTATCAGTTCGGTGATGTTGCCAACTCCCTGCGACGCGCACCACTTCCGCAGGCCCTTGACCACGCGCAGGGGCGAACGAGGATCGGCGTACAGCGCGGTGCCCATCTGCACTGCCGAGGCACCGGCGAGGATGAACTCCGCCGCGTCTTCCCAATGCGACACGCCGCCGACGCCGATGATGGGCACGTGGCGATCTGGCCCGTAGAAGTTGCGGCACAGGCGTGTGTGTACGGTGTGAACCAACCGCACCGCGAGCGGGTGAATGGCCGGACCCGACAGCCCGCCGGTGATGTTGGCAAGCCGAGGACTGCGCGTCTGAACGTCGATGGCCATCGCCGCGACCGTGTTTGCGATGGTGAGCCCATCAGCCCCAGACTCGACCGCAGCGCGAGAGACGGCCACGATATCGGGGGTGAGGGGAGAGAGTTTGACAAAGAGCCGGGCACTCGCGGCGGCGGGCCGAACGGCGGTCATCAGTTCGCGTAGCGTCTCTGGCGCAGAACCGAACTCCGTCCCCGTATGAACGTTCGGACAAGAGACGTTGAGTTCGATCGCAACGGGCGGACGGGCAGAGCCACAGAGCCCGCCAACTGTCTGAACGTAGTCGTCGATAGAGAACCCCGCGACCGACACAACGACCGTGCAAGCCACCGCCGGGGTGAGTGGGAGATAGTCGCTGACGAAGGCGTGCAAGCCCGGATTGGCCAGGCCGATGGCGTTGAGCATGCCACTCACACGTTGGCCGGCGTCCATGATGCGGGGCGTCGGGTTGCCAATTCGAGGCTGCGGCGTGATGGACTTGGAGACCAGCCCACCGATCCTGGAGAGGTCCAGCACGTCAGCAAACTCGTTGAGCGTGCCGCAGGTGCCCGCCGCGAGCAGAACGGGGTTGCGAAGGGCCAAACCAGCGATGTCGATCGCAAGGGTATCGGCGTTTGTGGATTGTGATGAATGTGCCACGCCGGGAAGGGTAGACGGGGCAGGATGGAACCTAAACTGGACTACCGATCGGACAGAGCAGTTTACCTTCAGGCCGCTCAAGGCAGCCGAAGGCCTGAACCCCCTTGGATGGAAACGGACAACTCAACCTGCACACGCACACGATCGCGTGCCTGCGCATCAGAACACTTGGAGCATCCATGTCAGAACTCGACAAGCGAATCGCACAGTTTCAGAACATGGCGCAGGCAGATCCTGAGAACGAGATGGCCCACTTCTCACTGGGCGGCGCACTGGTGCAGGCAGGTCGGCACGCCGAGGCCAGCGAGAGTTATCTGCGCTGCACCGAACTCGCGCCGACCATGAGCAAGGCGTATCAACTCGCCGCCGAGTCGCTGCTCGCGTGCGGCGAGACGGAGCAGGCCGCGCAGGTGGGAATCCGTGGATACACCATCGCGTCGGAGCGCGGCGACTTGATGCCCAAGCGAGCACTCGCCGACCTTCTCGAACGACTGGGCAAACCCGTGCCGGAGATCGCTTCAAGTGGCGGCGGCGGTGGGAGTTCGGGCGGGAGATCTGCACGCGAGGTAAATCTGCTGGGCGGCGGCGGAGCCGGTGGACATGCCGATGGCCCTATCCCGCCGGGGTCGTTTGTCGATCACAAGACCGGCCGACCGGGCACCCAGCTGGCCCGGCCGCCGTTTCGCGGACCGGTGGGCCAGTGGATCTTTGAGCACATCAGCCGTGAGACCTTCGACGACTGGATTCGGCAGGGCACGAAGGTGATCAACGAACTACGGCTCGACCTTTCTCGCGATCAGGATGAGGAGGCGTATGACCAGCACATGCGCGACTACCTCGGTATCGATCAGGCGACCTATGACCAACTGACCGCGGCGAGCGGATCGAAGATCGC
>JBGSRG010000177.1:0-2777 GCA_041737685.1 Phycisphaerales bacterium
CCGGCACGCCGCGAAAGTCCTCGCGCGCGTGCCAGAGCCACGCCGCGGCGGGAGATCCATCCATCGCCAGCAACGACCCGCGCCCGCCGATCAACTTGCGCAACTCTTCGACGTGCTTTGCGGCGTGGGCATCGATGGCACGCTCGAACTGCGTCGCCTCGGCGAGCGCCTCATCGCTGATTCCGGTCGCTGGCTTCCACTTGCCAACACTCTCTCGGCCTGTGATCCGGCCGAGTGATTCGTAAGCGCCCGAGAACCACACGGGTGCCTGATAGCCGTACTCGTCTTGCGGCTTGGGCGTGAGGATCGACCGCGCACGCACCAGCACCTCGCGTGCGGTCTCGCACTGAACCGAGACGATCCAGTCCAGACACTCCGAGGCCCGCACCGGGTTTGGATAGTCGTTGAACGCCGGCAGCACGCGCAGTCGCACCCCCGTGTGGCCCTTCTCCTCAAACGTCGCTCGCGCTTGCAGCGACCGCGCCAGCGACGTGAGCGAATCTCGCGCCCCGTGCATCAACACCAGAGGTGCGGTGCCCTTGAAGCCGAACTCCGAGGCACGATCAACCCGGTAAAGCACCAGACCGTCGGCCAGCGCCGGGAACCGGGCCGCAAAGGCGAGCGCAAAGTCCGCCGCGTCGGCAGAGGCGTAGAGATAAAACCGACGACCCGGAAGTGTCCGAGTCATCTGCAAAGCCACGTCGCGCATCGCGGCGATGGTCTCTGGCCCCACGGCGAAGCGTCGCTTCTCGGGGTTGCTCGCGGTGGCTGTCAGGCCGTCCACACCGATCACGATGTCCTGCGGTCGAAAGCGCATCCCGGCGGATTGATCGGCCCCGGCGTGGGTGTTCATCACCCAGCGTGCGTTCTCGCCCGAGGGGTGCAGCACGATCAGCACGTCGTACGCTTTGCCGCGCTCGGCGTCGACGGGCATCGACCACACGTAGCGAGCGCCACCGCCGTTCGCACCCGCGTCTGTCTTGTCGGCGTACCACTCGCCGCCCTTGCAGTCCCAGGTTGGCTTCTTCTGCTCGGGATCGGATTCGCCACCACCCCACGAAGCGCTGGGCGATGGTCTGGCTCGACCATCTTGCTGTTCGACGTCGTCTGGATCGGCAAGGTTTGGGTCGTTTGAACCGGCCGCTCGCGGGGGCGGGCGCGTCTGCTTGGGCTTGCCCCACGTTGGCTGCGAAGTTTCGATCGTGCTTGGCCGTGCGTTCGATGCGTTCGATGCGTTGGCATGGAAGCCCGCGGTGCCGAGCGCGCTGATCAAGAACGCGAGCGACATCGAGAGCGACTGCCGCACAGACGCCGGCAGCGGCAGCGGTGCGCGAGCTTCGATGCGCTCATTGCGCTCTGTGCGCGGCGTGCGCGTTGGTTCCAAAGGTGCTGGGTGGGTCTGGTGCTTCATGCGTTCTACGCCGACTCGGACCTTGTTCCCCGCGCTGACTCCCGAATTCCCTGCGACGTTCCCAGTCAGCACAGGCGCGGTGCCGATTCATGATCACTTGCCCGCGCTTGTGTCCGTGTTTGGGCCTGTGCTTCCTATTCCCCCTTCAACCCCGGTGCCTCAATCACCTTCGACTCTGCCACCGCCGTGCGCAAAGCGATCAACGCGTACGCCGTGATCAAGACCGGATCGTTCTCCATCCAGCGATCGTCAACACTCTTGAAACTGCCGTCGGTGCTTTGCAACTCCGCAAGGCGATCAACCAGATCGTTGGCCCAGTCGCGCTCTGCGACCTTCGCCGACTCTTTGCCTGCTTTGGCCTGGTCCGAACTCACCCGAACTTCCAGCCGGGCCTCGCCCCATGCGCCCAGCGACCGCGCAAAGGTCAGGAAGTAGTAGTACATTCCGTCGCTCCCCATGCCGGGGTTCTCGACGAGTGTGTAGTGATCGCGAATCCAGTTCAACGCGGCGACCACGCGCGGATCGTCACGATCAAACTTTGCGTATACGTAACTCTTGAACCCGGCGTAGGTCATCGAGCCGTAGGCCCGCAGACGCGAGACCTTCGTGCCATCGTCCAGCGTTTCTTCGGTTGTTCCCGCCTGACTCTGACCGGCGCGTTCGTCCACACTCTCGGCGTTGGGCACCGTCGCGTAGATGAACCCGCCCTGACGCGAACCATCGGCGTAAGGCATGTCGTTGGCCTCGTCGAGCATCTGCGTGCGCTGCAAAAAGACCAACGCCCGCCTGATCGCCGGATCATGGCTCGGCACACCCGCGTCCTCCATCGCCTGCATGAACAGGTTGAGGTTGGATCCGTCGGGCCGACCGTGCCGGCCATAGCCAACACCGCCATAGAACGGGTGCGACTTCTCGACCGCGCGGGGGGCCTCATCGCCGACGATGCTGGGATCGCTCTGCTCACTCCACTGCAAACTGCGCAAAAAGCCGATCGCCGCGGGCAACGCCTCTTGCGCCCACGGCTGGCGCACCTTGGCGAGTGCCGAGACGGCGAGCGACGTGTTGTACGACGGCAACACGCGGTCGTAGATTCCGCCGTCGCCTTGCTGCCAGTTGCGAAGATACTTCGCCGCGGACGTGACCGCAATGTCGTCGTGGCTTTGCTGCGGGTCCAAGACCAGGCCCGTCAACACCAGTGCCGTGATCCCCGGAAAGTGTGGCGGCGATTTCTCAGGCTCTTCTGCGTTGGTTGCCGGGACGTTCCATCCGCCCGATTCGTGCTGTTTCTCCTTCAGGTAGGCCGCGGCACTGTCGGCCATGGCGCGGGCCTTGGCACGGTGCGCGGGGTCGATCGCCAGCGCGGAAG
>JBGSRG010000188.1:0-7619 GCA_041737685.1 Phycisphaerales bacterium
CTGCGGTGGGCGGCGACTGAAGCACCGGGTGGCGGTCGGAAGCCTGACGCTTCGGGAATCGCGGCGTAAAGGGCCTGCAAGCCGGGGCCAGGCGGGGCCGGGCGGGGCTGAGGCTGGGGTGAGGCTGGGCTTCCAGACCAAGCCGGGGCAGGGCGGTTCAGCCGGAACTTGGGCCGCTGACGATGAAAAAGGGTGGCTGACGGGACTCGAACCCGCGACCCCCGGGATCACAACCCGGTGCTCTAACCAACTGAGCTACAACCACCATCAACCGACGAATCGTTCTGCGGCCAAGCCCGGCGTGGTTGGGCCTGACCCTCGCCCGAACTGAAGCGGGGGTGATGATATCCCCAATGTTCGGTTCCGCCGCGAAACTGCGGCTGGATCGAGCCATCGAAGTCCGCGCGGTACCCCCCCCACACCGCCCCTGAGCATTGCCACTGGCGGCGTTCGATCAGCCCGAAAGGGCCGAAAGTTGTCCACAAAGGCCGACCGTTGGGCTATCGTGCCCTCCCGAATCTCCGGCCTGCCGTCGTTCTCGTGCGGTGTTCGCAGAGTCCGCTGGCTTCGTTCTGATCTTCGTTGAGTTCTTTGAGTCCGACAACAAACCCTTGACCAAATCCCGCACGGTTCGACTCGAGGCAGAATGAACGGCCGAGCCCGTGCTGACGTGACTGTGGGAGCAGTGGTTCTGGCCACAGTCGATCGAGAGACCCAAGGAGCTTTCTATGCCAGCCATGGCCACGAGCGCGCAACACCAACTGGACCTCTCGCCCGAGCGTGTGCAGCGCAATCTGCCGCCGGCAGAACTGATCGAAGCGGCCATCGCCCGCAACGAGGGGCGGCTGGCTTCTAACGGTGCTCTGGTGTGCCTGACGGGCGACCGCACGGGTCGAAGCCCGAAGGACAAGTATCTCGAAGACACGCCCGAGATTCATGACAAGATCGGGTGGGGTGGCTTCAACACGCCGGCGACTTCGGAACAGTTTGACATAGCGCTTTCGATCGCAACCCAGCATCTGAACAAACAGGCCAAACTGTTCTGCTTTGAGGGCTTTGTCGGTGCCGATCCGCAGTATCGACTGGGAGCGCGTGTGGTAACAGAGCACGCCTGGCACGCACTGTTCATTCGCACGCTGTTCATTCCGCAAGGCTCGCCCGCCGCGAGCGGCGACCGCAATTGGAAGCACGATTGGACGATCCTGAACGCGGGCCGACACAAACTCACGACCGACGAGCAGGCGAGGCTGGGGGTGAAGAGTCCGGTCTTTATCGCGCAGTCGCTGACGCGCAAGACCGTGGTGATCCTCGGCTCGGAGTACGCGGGCGAAATGAAGAAGTCGCTGTTCTATGCGATGAACTTCGACATGCCCGAGGTCGGCGTTTTCCCGATGCACTGCTCGGCGAACGTTGCCAAGAACGATGCGAACGACGTGGCGCTCTTCTTCGGGCTTTCTGGCACGGGCAAGACCACGCTGTCGGCCGATCCGAACCGGCTGCTGATCGGCGACGACGAGCATGGCTGGTCTGATCGCGGCGTGTTCAACTTCGAGGGCGGCTGCTACGCCAAGTGCATCAAACTCTCGAAAGAGGGCGAGCCGCAGATCTGGGACGCGATCCGGTTCGGCTCGGTGCTCGAGAACACAGTGATCGACCCGCAGACGCGTGTGCCAGACTATGACTCGTCGAAGTTGACCGAGAACACGCGGGCCACCTATCCCGTGGACTACATCCACAACGCGGTCATCCCTTCGGTGGGTGGACACCCCAAGAACGTCGTGTTCCTCACGGCCGATGCCTACGGCGTGATGCCGCCGGTGTCGAAGCTGAGCCGCGAGCAGGCGATGTACTACTTCATCAACGGCTATACGAGCAAACTGGGCGGCACCGAGGCCGGTGTGACCGAGCCAACGCCGAACTTTTCGGCCTGCTTTGGGGCGCCGTTTCTGCCGCGGCCGGCCAAGGTCTACGCCGAGATGCTCGCTTCTAAAGTCCAGAAGCACAATGCGGACGTGTGGCTGCTGAACACCGGTTGGACGGGCGGCGCGTATGGGACGGGCGCTCGCTTCAAGTTGTCGTACACGCGAGCGATGGTGACGGCGATTCTCAACGGCTCACTGCGTAAGGCCAAGTTCACGCCGGACCCCATGTTCGGTCTGCCGATCCCCGACGCCGTGCCCGGCGTGCCGAGCGAGGTGCTGAACCCGCGCAACACCTGGGCGGACGGCGCCGCGTACGACGCCAAGTCGCGGGAACTAGCCAAGAGGTTCCGCGACAACGACGCGAAGTTTGATATGCCCGAAGCGGTGCGAGCGGTCGGCCCCAAGGGTTGATACCCGTCCCGCGGGCTTGAACGCTTCGGCGTTCACCTACAATCAACCCGCTGACGACTCTCCGAGTCCCATTGAAGGAAGCACGAATGCGTATCGATGTTGTGGGCAAGCACATGACGGTGACCGACGCGATCCAGCATTATGCCGAACAGAAGGTTGAAAAACTGCTCAAGGTGTTCGACGGCACGCAGCAGATTCGCGTGCTGCTCGAAGAAACCAAGGACAAGGCGGGTGATTTCAAGGTCGAAGTGGTGGTAGACGTGGTGAAGCACAAAGACTTCATCGCCAACGCCGTGGGCACCGACCTTTACGCCTGTATCGACGGGGCGGTGGACAAGGCGCAGCGGCAGTTGCGTGATTACAAAGAGAAACTCCGGCTTCACTGATCGACCCCCTTCCGGCGTATCAATCGACCGACGCTTGCTTCCCGACCCGCCCTCTTCGGAGCCTTCGACGTGATGAAACTCTCCTCGCTGGTCGCACAGGGTGCCATTGTTCCGAGGCTTGGGTCTTCGGATCGTGACGCGGTCGTTACCGAACTGGTTGGTGCGCTCATCTCTTCCGGCTCAGCACCCGAGTCTTTGCGCGAGGACCTGGTTACACGAGTGCTCGATCGCGAGCGCCGGGGTTCCACAGGCTTCGGCAAGGGCATCGCCGTGCCGCACGTCAAGCACAAGGCCGTGAGTTCGATGGCCGCAGCGATCGGTCTCTCGACCACGGGCGTCGAGTTCAACGCGCTCGACAAGCAGCCGGTCTACTCCGTCTTTCTGCTGCTCTCGCCAGAGGATCGTCCCGACGAGCATCTGCACGCGATGGAACTGATCTTCAAGAGCCTGTCAAAGGAGACCTTTCGTCGGTTCTTGCGGCAGGCCGGATCGGTCGAGGACGTTCGCTCGCTGCTCGATGAGGCCGACGGCCAACTCACCGGCGGCTGAACGATCAGGCCGTTGCGGCGAGAGCCCAGAGTCGGGATCTTTCGAGCCGCGCTTGAGGCATTCGTTCTTCGGTCGGACGTGACGGAATCAGCCTGCTTCCCCCGACTTGACTCCCCGGGCTTATGCAACCGCCGACTTGCCGGCTTTGACCCTCCCTTTGACTCGTCCGTATGACTACGCCGAAGCTTTGAAACTCTCTCGAACCACCCACCGTGCCTGAACCCACATCGGCCATCGTCACCATTCGAAACAAGCTGGGGCTGCACGCCCGGCCGGCGATGGCGTTCGTGGACATCGCGAACAAGTACGAGGCCGCCATCTCCGTCTGCCGCGCCGGAACCCCCGGACCAGGCGTTGACGGCAAGTCCATCATGCAGATGATGATGCTCGCGGCGACGCGGGGAACGGAACTGCAGGTCACGGCGGACGGCACTGACGCCGACGAGGCGCTCGCGGCGCTTCGGGTGCTGGTCGAATCGGGCTTTGACGAAGAGTGACGCGGCGGCCTTTGAGAGGCACAATGACTGACTTTGGGGTTTGGGGGGCACCGTTCAGATCACCACGCAGCACCCATCGCTGGAATGTGCGGTACCAATCAGATCGAAGCAAAGGGCACCCTCATGCTGAAACATGCCAAGTTCTCCGCCGCGACCCTCGTGTTCGCTGCTGTGCTTCCGCCATGCTCTGCATGGGCATCTGAGTCTGCAAACTCGAACCTTGATCGTGTCATCGCTTCAGAATCCCGAGCGGCGTTCGATCCGACCGAGGCGATGAGCCGGATCCTCGCTGCCGACGCGCAGCCGACCCTGATCGCCGAGGGGCACCGGTTCACCGAAGGCCCGGTGTGGGTTCCCGCCGGGGTATCAGGCGAGCAGGGCTTTCTGCTTTACTCCGACATCCCCAACAACACGATTCATCGCTTGAACGTTGGCGAGCCGGGCGCAACCGCACCCTTCAAGCCCGAGGTCTGGCTGAAACCTTCGGGTCATGCCAACGGGCTTGCGCTCGACTCGCAGAACAACGTGCTGATCGCGGTGCATGATGGCAGAGTGTCGATCCGACCGGCCAGTGCCAAGCTCGATGAACCCGCCGAGGTGCTCGTTGACAAGGATGATGGCAAGGGTCTGAACTCGCCCAACGATCTGGTTGTCGCGGCGGACGGTTCCATTTTCTTCACCGATCCGCCCTATGGCCTTCGACCGCCGCTGGGCGCGGAGGGCCGAAAGCGAGAACTGGACTACTGCGGCGTGTATCGCATCTCGCCAGCGCCCGAGCGCAAACTCTCCCTGGTGACGAAGGATTTCGAGGCACCCAACGGCATCGCGCTCTCTCCCGACGGTCGCACGCTCTACGTCGCCAACTACGGGG
This sequence comes from Phycisphaerales bacterium, assembly GCA_041737685.1. Classification (GTDB taxonomy): domain Bacteria; phylum Planctomycetota; class Phycisphaerae; order Phycisphaerales; family UBA1924; genus JAHBK01. The sequence continues at coordinate 4,637 of JBGSRG010000188.1, forward strand.
TTGGTGCGATTCACGCTCTTGCGATCGAGAGCGACGGCACATTTGGCGCCCCCCGCCTGATCTCAACTAACGTCGTCGAGGGTGCCGAGGCGGCGAGTTCGCGTCGAACCTACGCCGATGGCATTCGCGTTGACGTTGAGGGCAATATCTACTCCGCCGGGCCGGGTGGCGTGTGGGTTTGCTCGGCAACGGGCGTGCACCTGGGTGTCATCTCGCTGCCCAAGTCACCCACCAATCTCTGCTTTGGCGGCGACGATTACAAGACGCTCTTTGCCACAACGCGCGACTCGGTGATGTCGATCTCGGTGAAGATCGCGGGTCTGCCGCCGGCGTCGAGAACACTTCCGACTCCGGCAGCGATGAAAGAGTCGGAGAAGTGAGCGCGTCGGTGGGCTCGAGGTGAAGGAGTCGAAGCGGACTCAGGGCTGGATGTCAACCTGCGCTTCGCCGTGTTGCTTGCGGTTGGTGCGTTCGGATTGAGTCGAGCGCCCCGTTTGTGCCACAGAGCTCTTTACGTAGTTCGTGGGTCCACATCGCCCCGTTGGCCGCCTATCGCAGGCCTGCCTTGCGTAGACGTTCGATGAACTCAAAGCGTTGTTCGTCGCTTACGCCGCAATCTCGCTCGGCGTCGGGTCGCACCCAGACCGTGGCGCCGGGATCGGGGTCTTGAGGGGCGAGGTATCGCGGGATGACGTGCCAGTGCACGTGTCCCACCACATTGCCAAGATTCTCGTAGTTCAGTCTCGTCGGTCGGAACGCCCGCACGATCGCGTCGCTGACGTCCATCACATCTTCCCAGAGCCGTGCTTGCACGTGACGGTCGAGTTCGTGCAGGTGCTCGCGGTGGTCTTTGAAGAAGAGCGAACACCAGCCGGGATATCGCTGATGCTTGTGCAGCAGCACGAACGACTCTCGCTTGAGGCAGATGAAGTAGGGGTCTTCGCCGCGAGCCGCCTTTGCAAGCCTCGCGCATGCCGGGCAAGTGTCACACGATCGCAGGCTTGGAGTGTCGTGTGTCATGCTCAACTGGACTCGCGACGACTCAGGCCCCGGCCTCGACGGCCGTGGGGGCCGCCTTCTCGCTCACACGCTCGATCTTGGCACCGAGCGAACGCAGCCGCGTCTCCATCTGCTCGTAGCCACGATCGAGGTGATAGACGCGGCTGATGGTTGTGGTGCCCTCAGCCGCCAGGCCCGCGAGCACCAGGCACGCGCTGGCGCGAAGATCACTGGCCATCACCGGAGCGCCGATCAACCGCTTCACACCCGAGACGATCGCCGTAGAACCAATGCGTGTGATCGCGGCACCCATGCGGCCAAGTTCGGCAACGTGCAAGAATCGCTCAGGATAGATCCGTTCGGTGATGACGCTGTTGCCGTCAGAGATGCTCAGCAGCGCCATCATCTGCGCTTGCACGTCGGTCGGAAAGCCGGGGTGGGGCTGAGTAGTGAGTTCAACACCGCGCAGATTGCGCGAGCAGGTGATTCGTGCGGTGGCACGCATCGGATCTCCGCCGGGCGTTTCCTCGACGGCGATGTTCACGCCGATGCGTTCGAGCGCGTTCAGCACCGCCGAGAGGCAGTCGATCGGACAGTTGTCGAGCGTCACGTCGCCGTTGGTGATCGCGGCTGCGCACATGTACGTGCCCGCCTCGATGCGGTCGGGGATGACGCGGTGCGTTGTCCCGCTCAACGACTCGACGCCCTCGACGGTGATTCGCGGCGAGCCAGCGCCCTCTACCCGAGCGCCCATGGCATTGAGCAGATTGGCCAGATTCACGACCTCTGGCTCGCAGGCAGCGCACTCGATGATCGTGGTTCCCTCGGCCAGGGCCGCCGCGCTCATCACGTTGGCCGTGCCGAGCACGGTGGATCCGAACGGCCCACCCAGGAAGACGCGGGCACCGCGCAATCGCCCGCCGCGTTTGGCAGGGATACGCACCACGATGTCGCCTTCGTGCAGATGAACCTCAGCGCCGAGCGCTTCAAGCCCGCGCAGGTGCAGGTCGACCGGTCGATCGCCGATGGCACACCCGCCGGGCATGCTGACGCGAGCAAAGCCGCGTTTGGCGAGCATCGGGCCAAGCACGCAGATACTGGCCCTCATGGTTTTGACGATGTCGTATCGCGCGTGGCTCTGGCTCTCGTCCTGGCTCTGGATGCGAACCTCGCCGCCCGCTGCATGCGAGTCGGAAGCGAGTTTGGACTCGACCGTGCATCCGAGTTCGCCCAACAGTCTGAGCATGTTGCGGATGTCGGCCAGATCGGCCACGTCGCGCAGCACCAGCGGCCCGTCGCTCAGCAGCGCAGCGGCCAGCAGCGGCAGTGCCGCGTTCTTCGATCCCTTGACCGTCAGTCGACCCGTGAGTCGCTCGCCGCCCTCGATAATGAACTGATGCAAACCCAGCCTCCTTGCGTGTTCAGCGTACCAACGCCAACTGCGGTGCAAATCTGTCATTGCCCGTTGGGCAATCAAGTCCCCGGCTCGCTCCCCAGAAGTCCGTTGCGACGTCGCGATTTCCGGTCAATATCGGCCCTTGAGACTCGATCGCCGCATTCTCGGCCACTGACCGGCTGCGCAGAACTCGCAGTTTCACACCCCAACCACTTTGATGGCCGCAATGGGTGGAAAGGCGAAGGCTGCATCTCAAACTTAGTCCCGAAGCCGGGTGCTCCGCGAATTGAGCACCCCGCCGGGCGTGTGTCCGGCCGCCGCTCGCGGCGGGGGAAGCGAGCAAGTGAGGACGACCGACGCGTGTCGGCGTCCACGGGAAGCCGAGGGAGCCCATGAGCACCAAGCTGTCCATCAATCGAACCGTGGGCGTTGCCGGCCTCTTGGCGGCCGTCGCCCTGACCGCCATCGGCGCCAATCTGTCCACACCGGGCACGGCGATCGCCAGTAGCGACTCGACCAGTTCACTGCCCAATCAACTCACGCTGACGGGCATCGTGCGCGACTTCAAGGGCCGCGACGCCAGCGGGC
>JBGSRG010000207.1:0-2720 GCA_041737685.1 Phycisphaerales bacterium
CCTGGCCGGCTCGCACGCCCGGCCTTCTCCCTGGTCGAACTGCTCGTCACACTCGCCGTCATCGCGCTGCTGGTGTCGCTGCTGGTTCCCTCGCTCGCCGCGGCCCGAGCCGCTTCCATGCAAGCCCTCTGCGGCTCAAACGCGCGCCAACTCATGCTCGCCAACGACCTCTACGCGGCAGACTTTCAGCAGCACTACGCCCCCGCCATGCCCGACCGTCTCGCCAATCTTCGTCGCTGGCACGGATCTCGATCAAGCCCGGACGTTGCCTTCTCACCCGCGGGCGGCACGCTCGGTTCGTACCTCGGCGAATCGACTCTGTCGCCAGACAACGCCAGCGCAACATCCATCAGCAGCGTGCGAACCTGCCCAAGTTTCGCATCAACGCTGCTGGCGCTGCGCGACGCCTCGGTTCCCGGCGGACCGACCGCCGGCTTCGAGCGCGGCTGCGGCGGTTATGGCTACAACAGCGCCTTCGTGGGCACCATGCTCAAGACCGACGGGCCCGGCCGCTTCGTCATCGCCGACGATCGATCCGGTTCTCCCGTCTGGCTCTTTCGCTCGCCGGGCGTCACCGTCGGTTTCGCTGATTCGGCCCTGGCCGCGGGTTCGCCCGCTGCGCCCGCCAGCACCAACGGTCTGATCGAGTTCTCGTTCGTTGAGCCGCGCTTCTGGCCACAGTTTCCCGGCGTGCGTCCAGACCCATCGATGCACTTTCGGCACGGATCTTCTCGCTCCCCCGCCGCCACCGTCGCGTGGCTCGACGGCCACGTCGGGCTTGCTCATCGATCGTTCACCTCGTCGAGCGGCTTCTACGCCGCCGACCCCGAACCGCTCGGCATCGGCTGGCCCGGCGCGACCGACAGCAACGAGCTGTTCGACTTTGACTGAACCCGACGCACGCGGGTCCGCATACATTCCTTGCGCAACATCGGAGAAGCACGCATGGAATCACTCTTGGTCTGGGGGCTGGCGCTGCTCGCCGCGTCGATCGTCCTCATCTTTATCGAGTTCTTCGTTCCCTCTGCGGGTCTGATCGCCGTGCTCGCCTCGGCCTGCGGCGTCGGCGGCGTGGTCTGTCTGTTTTTGCACGATCTGCGCTGGGGAATGGGCGGCCTGCTGGCGCTCATCGTGCTCGTACCCATGGCCATCGTCTTCGGGCTGCACGTTCTGCCCTCGACGCCCTTCGGGAAGATCATCATGTATGGTGAATCGGGTGAGCCGCAGACCGTGCTCGACCCGAACGACCGTGGCCCCTTTATGCATCTCTTGGGCCAGCAGGGCGAAGTCCTCAGCGACCTGCGACCCGTGGGCGTTGTTCGCATTGAGGGCGAGCGGATCGACGCGCTCTCAGAGATGGGCCTGATCCGCGCGGGCACCACCGTCCGCGTCACTTCGATCGAGGGCCGCCAGGTCAAGGTGCGGCCCGTCGAGGCATGATCTTCCGGCCCGCAACCCTTCTGCAGACCTACTTGCCCGCTCGTATACTGCCGGCTCGAACCCAAACTTCCCATCGGGAGACGACCTCGAATGACGCTCACCACTGTCCCAGCTGCCCTCAACACCCCCGCCCTGTCACTGGCTCAGGCCGCAAGCCCGTGGAACCTGATCACCATCGTGCTCATCGGCGTCGGCCTGATCGTGGCGCTGATCATGGTCTACGTCCTCGGCTCGTTCTTCAATCTCTACGTGCAGGCCTTGCTCTCAAAGGCCCGCGTCGGCATCCTCGAGATGGTCGGCATGAGACTCCGCAAGGTTGACAACCGCACCATCGTGCTCTCACGCATTCGGGCGGCCAAGGCGGGCATGGACGTGAGCACCGCCAAGCTCGAGACGCACTATCTTGCGGGCGGGCGCGTGCCCCACGTCGTCAGCGCCCTCATCGCGGCCCGAGCCGCGAAGATCCCGCTTACCTGGGACACGGCCTGCGCCATCGACCTTGCCGGACGCGATATCCTCGACGCCGTTCAGACCAGCGTCAACCCCAAGGTCATCGACTGCCCGGGCGCAAACCAGCCGCGAAACACCATCGACGCCGTGGCACAGGACGGCATTCAGCTGCGAGCCAAGGCCCGCGTCACGGTTCGCACCAACATCCACAACCTGGTGGGCGGTGCCACCGAAGAGACCGTCATCGCACGCGTCGGTCAGGGCATCGTCAGCGCCATCGGCTCAGCGCCCACGCACAAGGCCGTGCTCGAGAACCCCGACGCGATCAGCCGCAAGATCCTCGACTCCGGCCTCGACGCGGGCACCGCCTTCGAGATCCTCTCGATCGACATCGCCGACATCGACGTGGGCGAGAACATCGGCGCCAAGCTCCAGGGCGATCAGGCCGAGACCGACAAGAAACGCTTCCAGGCCGAGGCCGAGAAGCGCCGAGCGCTGGCCATGGCCCTCGAACAAGAGAACAGGGCCAAGGTGCAGGAAAGCCGCGCCTTGGTGGTGCTCGCCGAGGCCGAGATCCCCAAGGCCATCGCCGAGGCCTTCCGCAGCGGCAACCTGGGCATCATGGACTTCTACCGCCTCAAGAACCTGCAGTCCGACACGCAGATGCGGAGCGCGATCGCCGGCGGCGACCAGCAGGCCAGCGGCGGCAACCACAACGCGGCCTCATAACCGCTCAACCGAGCCGCGCACGCAAAGAGCCTCGCACGCAGTAGGCGGTCTTCGACCGCGAACGTCAACGCGCTCCCCCATTGCCCCTCCCCCACCACCCC
>JBGSRG010000218.1:0-2795 GCA_041737685.1 Phycisphaerales bacterium
CGGGTGGTGAGCGCGGGCGTACCCAGCCGCAGCCCGCTGGTCAGCTTCGGTGGGCGAGGGTCGTTCGGGATGCCGTTCTTGTTGCAGACGATTCCCGCAGCGCCCAGCCACGCCTCGGCGTCGTGGCCAGTCAGGTCGGCGTTCTTGGGCCGAAGATCCACGAGCATGAGGTGGTTGTCCGTCCCGCCGCTGGTGATCCGATACCCGCGCGCAGTGAGGCCCTTCGAGAGCGACCGAGCGTTCTGAATCACGTTCTTGGCATAAGTCTTGAACTCGGGCCGCAGCGCTTCGCCGAAGGCTACGGCCTTGGAAGCGATGACGTGCATGAGCGGTCCGCCCTGCACGCCGGGGAAGACCGCACGGTTGATCTTCTTGATCAGGTCGGAATCGTCGGTGAGGATCAGCCCGCCGCGGGGTCCGCGCAGGGTTTTGTGCGTTGTCGTGGTCACGATGTGCGCGTGCGGAAAGGGCGAGGGATGCTCACCACCCACGATCAGCCCGGCGATGTGAGCAACATCGGCGATGAGCAGGGCGCCGCAGGCGTCGGCGATCTCTCGAAAGCGCTTGAAGTCGATCACGCGCGGATAGGCCGAGTAACCGCACATCACCACCTTCGGCCTGTGCTCCATGCACACGGCCATCGCCGCGTCGTAGTCAATCTGCTCAAACTTGGCATGGTCGGCCGCGTAGTGCAGCGGATAGAAGACCGGCCTGTGGTAGACGCCCGAGAAGTTCAGGCTCATACCGTGCGAGAGGTGGCCGCCGTCCTTGAGGATGAGCGAGGCGAACGTGTCGCCCGGCTTCATCGTGGCCATGAACGCGGCGGTGTTGGCCTGAGCGCCCGAGTGCGGCTGCACGTTGGCAAACTTGCAGTTGAACATCTCGCACGCGCGGGCGATGGCGATGGACTCGATACGGTCGTGAAACTCGCAGCCTCCGTAGTACCGCGCACCGGGATACCCCTCGGCGTACTTGTTGGTCAGGCACGTCCCCATCGCGTGCATCACCGCCGGCGAGACGTGGTTCTCGCTGGCGATGAGTTCCAGCGTGTGCTGCTGCCGGTCGGCCTCGGCCTCGATCAGTTCGGCGATAGCCGGGTCAGACGCGCGGATCAGGTCGGCAACACTCTGGGAGAGAGAATCGTGCATGGGCAAGGGTATCGCGGGCGCGACCGAGCGTCCGAAGCGATGCCCTTGAGGCTCGGTTGCCGCGATCAATGCTCTCAGACGTACGGGGCTTCCGGCCTGTCCCAGCGAGCCAAACAGAGCCGATCATGCGACTTGGCGCCGATGGTTCCGACGCGAGAAGTGGCTGAGAACCACCTGGCGGAGCCAATTCTGCCACCAACCGCGAGAGTTGTTACCTGCAAGGACAAACTGGCCTTCATCGCGATGACACACGCGAGTCACCGTGCGAGATTTGGTCAGACGTCCACTCGTTGCCGCACTCCGGGCAGCGTTGATTCTGTTGTCGGTTGTCGAGTTGATAGCCACACCTCGGGCACCGATGCTCCCGTGCCCACCTTTGATACTTGAAAGTGAGAGTATTGTTATAAAATAGAATGACTGGTCCAATCCCCATTATTGCAATGCTTCCCCACATAAATAGAGATGGAGTAGATAAGGCGATAGCAAGTAGGAAGCAAAGTGCGCCTACAGTCATAAACGAAAGACTGATTACTTTTAACGCACGTTGTGATACTGTCAACATAATATGTTATTCTTGATGTGGGCGGGCAACTCCGCACCCCCCGTAGTACCGCGCACCGGGATACCCCTCGGCGTACTTGTTGGTCAGGCACGTCCTCATCGCGTGCATCACCGCCGGCGAGACGTGGTTCTCGCTGGCGATCAGCTCCAGCGTGCGTTCCTGCCGGTCGGCCTCCGCGGCGATGAGGTCGGCGATGTCCGGGTCCTGGCGGCGGATCAGGTCGTTGACGTGCTGGGAAATCGGGTCGTGCATGGGCAAGGGTATTGCACTTACGTCCCAAGGTCCGAGGTACTGGGTTCAGGGCCAAAGAGCTGCGATAACCGCCGCAAAGTTCACCGGCACTGCCAGTACCAACCAGATCACCCAAACCCGGGGCAGCCGCCAGTGGCTTTGGATCACCGCCAGCCACCACAGCTGCAGCCACACCAGCAACGCCGCTGCCATCCATCGAGCGGGATCTCGCCACAGAACGAGTGCCTTCCGCCCGTAGGGGTCATAGATCGACTCGTTCCTCCAGCTTCTGCCTGATCCAAGTACGTTCAATGCTACTAACTCATACGAACGCCAGGCACAGACTCCGAGCCCAAGCAACGCAAAGCCACTCAGCGAGTAGAGCGCGGCACGCCACACGTGAACACGGCGGATGTTGATCTTCGCTCGCGTCTGACTCAGCACCGCGAGCATCAATGGCCACGCGATGGCGCAAGCAATCGAGTACTTCAAGACAGGCGGGTAGCGGCCCCATTCAGAAGATGAGCGGGCGATGGGTCCGAGTCCAGCTGGCATGACCACGAACGGTTCGGTCAAGTACGAGCAATAGTGGCCGACCGAGGAATAGCTGTCCCACGGTCGAACGCGCACATACTCCCGCTCATAGACGTACAGCCCCGAGACCCCTATCCCCGCCTGCACCACCCACAGCACCGCGACCACGCCGAGCAGCCACGCCGCCGCACGCCCCAGTCTGATCCCGTAGTTCAGCCGCACCCGCCGCCAGAATCCCCACGGGTTCAGCGTCCAGAGCAGCGTTCGTACCGATGCCTTCGCGCAATCCCAAACACCCCGCGCGTGCTCGATGAACCTTC
>JBGSRG010000279.1:0-4767 GCA_041737685.1 Phycisphaerales bacterium
CCGGCCACGACACCGAAGACTTGGTCGGTCACTTGTACGCCGGACTCTGCCCCTTGGGCGGTCGGATGGAGGTGAGCGACACGTCGCTGAATCCAGTCGGCGCCGTCGTGGAAGTAGGCGAACGATGTGATGCGATCGACGTCCTGTTGCGTATGGGACAGCCCCGCGACGTTCCAACGCATTTTCTGGGCGTTCCAGGTGAGCGAGACGCCGTTGGGGGTTGCGTTCTCGACGACTGCAACCATCCAATCGCGCCATTACACCATCAACCAGACCGCGGCCGCGAGCGATTACTCGTCGGACAACTGGATCGAACTTCTATCAGATGTAACAGAACTTCGCCGGAAAATCGCCAGATACGCCCTGAACGGCCTCGTGACTTCCAACTCGAACTTTCACGACATCGAGTCCCACTTGCGGCAGGGCGATTCCACCGATCAGAGTTACACCTCCAAGTACCTTTCCCGCAGGTTCGGGCGAGGATCATTCGATGAATGGGCTGCCCAAATCTACGAGCACGAACGTCGGGGCCTCGATCGCCTCGATGGCCTTGATCGACGGGGTTACCGTCGAGTCGCACGGTCGGCAAGCAACCATTGATCAGCCTCCGGTCTTCGGCGGATCAACAGTGGCAGCTGGTAGCCCTAGAAGCCTGAGCATCTCTGGCATCCCTGTCGCAACGGAGAGCGACGAGGAGTTCTTTGCGCAGGTGCCGCACGAGTTCGCCAGACGGAATCTGGTGTTGAGCGCGGGAACCGAGTTGGGCGGTGGCATGCGCACAGAAGTGCTGAGAGTCTGCGACTCGACCAATCCCCTGGTGCTCTTTAATGTGGGTGTTCGGCTGGGACGCGCTACCCGAGCGATAGTGGAAGACGCGCAGGAACTCGCGGCGGCGATCGACTCTGGGTATGAGCGCTTCCGCCAGAAGCGCGAAGCGAGCGGAGAATCTGACGACCGAGGCGGACGCGCTCGCGAGGGGTGGAATCTGGTTGAGATCGGCTCGCCACTGGGCACGGCTGGCGATGGCCCAGAAGAAGTCGAAGCGGCGCTCCGAGCTGTTGTTCGCGATGCCGAGCAGGATCTGCTCAACATTTCAGGCAAGGCCCCGGCCGTGAGGCTGGTCGATCTTATCCTTTTCGAGGCTGTGCGACGCGGTGCTAGCGACGTTCACGTCCAGCCGACGCGAGACCGCACGCTGGTGCGCTACCGCTTCGACGGTGCGTTGCACACCGCGCGAGAACTTCCGGGCTCGGTCGCCGCTGCGGTGGTGAGCCGAATCAAAGTTATGGGCCGTATGGACGTCGCCGAACAACGTGCTCCGCAGGACGGTCGAGCGAGCGTCACGATCGGGGGAGAACGCAACGGTGAGAGTCGCACGAGCCGTCGCATCGATTTGCGTATCAGCACGCTCCCGAACACGTACGGCGAGCGTGTGGTCATCCGTTTGCTCGACCCGTCGCGGTCGCCGCACACCGAAAGCTTTGGGGCGCTAGGCATGCCGTTGCCGATCGAAGCGGCCTATCTCGCGCAGGTCGCCCGCACGCACGGCATCGTTCTCTCGACCGGACCGACCGGCAGCGGCAAGACGACGACGCTCTACGCCACGCTGAGTTGGGTCAGTGCTTCGCACGCAGGCGGTCACGCTCGCGGATGCGAACTCAACATCATGACCGTGGAGGATCCGGTCGAGTACGACCTTACGGGAGTCCACTGTGCAACTGAGCCTGGCACCGGGGCCTTGGCAACACCGGTGCGCCCGGCGCTTGCGGTCAGCCAGACGCAGGTCGATCCCAAGAAGGGTGTCACGTTCGCGGCGGGGCTGCGGCACATTCTTCGGCAGGATCCAGACGTGATCATGGTGGGCGAGATTCGAGACGAGGAGACGGCCCGAATCGCGGTTCAGGCGTCGCTCACCGGGCACCTGGTGCTCTCGACACTGCACACCAACGATGCGCCGAGCGCCCTTGCCCGGCTCATTGACCTGCGCGTTGAGCCCTTTCTCGTGGCGTCGAGCCTCTCGGCGGTGCTGGCGCAGCGATTAGTTCGCACCCTTCATGCCGAGTGTTGCGGGCGCGGGTGCTCTGGCTGCATGGAGTTGGGCTTCAAGGGCCGGCGGGGTGTGTTTGAGTTGCTGGTGATGGACGAGCCGTTGCGAGAATTGGTTGCTCGGCGGGCCTCGGCTACGGAGATGCGCGAGGCGGCAACGGCGGGAGGGATGGTCACGCTGAAGCGTGCGGCAGCGGCGCTGGTTCGATCGGGCATTACCACTGCGGAGGAGGTTGCTCGCGTGATTGAAGCGATCGACGACTCGGAGGATGTCGCAGTATGACACCTCTACCCGGCTTGGGGTCAATTCGTTGGCTCGACGCGATGGCCATCGTGCTGAGTATCTGCGTGCTGTGCGGCGTGGGATGGTGGGCCCTTCGCACTGATGCGGGAATTCATGCCGGGGTTTCTGAGGCCGTCGTTCATGTTGCACGCGAGCCAGTCGTCGGTGCGCAAGGTGTCTCGCGGTTGGCTAGCGGGCTGGACTTGTGTGCGTTTGATGCGCCGGTCTGGGTGATTCCACCCGCTCCGCCCAGGGTTGCGCCGGTCGTGATTGCGGAGCGGCCCGTTGCAGTGCCGCCGCCGGTACCGGTTCCTCTACCGCCCTTGAAACTCCAGTTGATCGCGATCATTGTGCAAACAGACCGAATCGCTGCGGCGAAGCCTGCAACGTATCAGGCCATCGTTTATGACCCTGAGTCTGATGCGCTGTTGACGCTCGACCCTGGCCAGATGATGGCATCGGGTCGGGGCGTAGGTCGGATTGACGCTAAAGGCGTTGAGTTCCATGACGGCGGTGTTGTCCGCATGCTCGCGCTGCGTGAAGAGGAGGTACCCGCCTTTCTTGGGCAGCGCCCGAACGGTGACAGATCCCGGCGCATGGGAGCAAGCAAGTGAGGGGGCACGCGACTTTGAAACACGATCGCGCAGAGGATGCGATGGCTGTCACCCGGAACGCAAAGGGTGCAGGTTCGACCTCGATCGTTTGGCCAGCCGAGCGTTTCTACTGGGCGGTGATTGACAGCCCGGGGCTTTGTAGTCAGAGAGTCGCAGCGATTCGACAGCTCGCGAGCATTCCCGAGGGCTTGGTCGAGGAGATTCAGGGATGCGTGCCCGTGCCCATGGTGCAATTGCATGCAGTGGCGATCGTGTGGCCAGATGAAGCCGATGGATGGGATGAGCCGGAGCACGCCGACCAATGGGACCAGGCTGATCACGCTGATCACGCCGATGATGCACATGAATCGGATGAGCCAGTTGAATCCCACGGCTTCGTCGCGTTGAGGGGCCGTTCGCCGACAAGACTGCTGGTGTGCGCAGCGCCCATTTCGGCGCTCTCTGCCCTGCTCTCGGGGCTGCCATCCGGCACCACTCGGCTCTCGCCCGCATCAATACCCAAGTGTTTGCGGACTCGGTCGGGCGGCCCAGGACGAACGGACAGCGATCAGCAGGCCAGGGCCGACGCCAACGCGGAAGCCCTGATCGGCCTGCTGGCGGAGAGGCTGAACTTGCTCGTTGGTCGATTTGAGCCGGCAGCACTGACACGTCGTCGGCGGATTCGGCACGGACTTGCCGCGAGTTGGCTCATCGCGCTCACGGGGATGATGGTCTTGGGCCTCTGGAGAAGGGCCGAGCATCACCGAGCGACCGAGCGGGGGGCTCGCACGGAGACGGCCGCGATGCTTTCCGCATCGGCAGCACCGTCACCTGAGTCGCTTAGGTCTCTGCTGCGGCGGGCCGAACGAGCAAACGAAGTCGCGGAGTCGATCACGCCGACGGCCGATGTGACCCTTGAACTCGCGACGATGCTGCACGCGTGGCCCGCTGAAGAAGTCTCAGAATGGAATCGTTTCAACTTGCCCGACTTTGTTGGCCCCCCGGATCCGATGGTTCCGCCGATCGTTGAGGTGCAGCAACTCCTGGTGCAGCCGGATCGTGCGACAGTGACTGCGATCATCGCTGGCGGACGCAAGAGCGCTCGCGGCGAGCTTGCCGATCATGTGCTGAGCGTGTTCCGAGCGCCGAGCGGCTGGCAGTTGGACGAACCACGCTGGTCACACCACCAACATTCGGCTCGATTGTCGTTTGCGCTTCGCCCGTCGACGTTGAGAGGTCCAATGGACGTGAACGCGCGGCCGAGCGTGCCAGCCGGGCAGACGGATGCCGATCGGGGGACGGACCGATGAGCAGAGCCGCGGCGCTTGGCTGGTTCGGACTGATCGCGGGTTGCGCAGTTCTTTGTGCGTGGGCTTTGCATCACGAACGAAGTGCACAGGCGGCCGCTGACGATGCGGTTGCCGTTCAAGAGCGAGCGAAGACCGATCTTGCGCTGCTGACTGCGGCGACCAACAATCGGCCGGCATGGTTCGCTCACGCCGCCGCAGACGGACAACTCACCAAGCGACTCTCGGCGGTGATCGGCCAAGCGGGGCTGGCCACAACCGTGCTCGCCAACGTTGAAGCCGATGCCCCCGTTGTCGTTCGAAGGCTCGACGATGAAGCGTCCGGCCTGATGGCCAAGCGGGCTCGCGCATTAGTGCTGCTCCGCGGCCTAACGCTGCGCGAACTTGGGCGGGTTCTCGATGGCTGGAGCGTGCGAGAACCGGCGTGGGCCATCACTTCTGTGCGCATCGAGCCTGAACGAGGAGGACGCACACCGTCGGTGTCGGCGGCCGAGGGCCAAGACGCGCCCCTGGCGGTCTGGTTGGTATTGGAAACGCA
>JBGSRG010000289.1:0-1567 GCA_041737685.1 Phycisphaerales bacterium
CCGGTCTTCGCCCGCCGGGAGTCGCAAAGGAAGTTCCGGCCCACGAGCTGATCGAAGCCTTCAGCACGACAGGGCTCAAGCCCGTGCGATTGGAGGGCGCCGATGCACGAACGATCCTCGTCGCGGATCTGACTTCATCCGCGCGTTCACCCCAAGACCCGCGTGACCCGGCGGCCCTGGGTCCAGAAGACATCGCGATCCTCTTTCGCACCTCAACGGCGCCCAACCCGACGGTCGACCCGGAGCACCGCCTCAGCGTTGCGGCCCGCATCACCAATCCTTGCCGAGCGCTGGTGATCGACGTGCTGATCCACCGGTCGATCAACGTGACTCTGCCCGATCGTGCTGATGCGTACTCCCTCGCCGCGCCGCCGGGCGATTCGCCTCGCGGCGACCCGGAACACTGCTGGCACGAGCGTTTCCCCGATTCCATGCAGGTGAGTCGGATCCGCGAAGGCGTCCATCAGCCTGAGCCGCTTTACGCACGCCAACAGCAACTCATCGAGCACATGATCGCTCGCGAGGCCATTGCCCAGACCGACTTTGTACACCTGCGGGCGCAAACGGCCTACCCGATGTGGCAGAGTGAGTATCGCCTGGACTTTCGGCCCAATGCACCATCGCAGATGGTGAGTTAGAAAGCACTGCGGGGCACGCGGCGGAGGCGATTCCACTGCTTGAGCCACGCCGGTACTCCGCTCCGCTCGTCGCTCACAGCGTTGGCTACGCTGCGCTCCGGTCAGCGGCTGCGACGAGCTTGGTGTGCCCGGAGCGTTCTGGGTGATCGGCGCGTGCTGACCAAGCAAACGCAAGCGACCCGACAGGAGTGCGATCGTGGCAAAGAAAGCGAAAAAATCGTCGGCCAAGGGCCCCAAGCCCAAACAGTCCAAGTCCAGATCCGCTCAGTCCAAAGCGCCCGCAAAGCGATCCGCCGCGGCAAAGGCCCGGTCCAAGCGACCAGTTGGCAAAGCAAGCAAACCCGCGGCCAAGTCCAAAGCAACCGCCAAGTCGGCCATAGGCAAAGCATCGCTCGGCAAGCCGCCAAAGCCCAGGCCGGTCGCTGCCAAGCCAAAGACATCCAAGCCGCACGCTCGCAAGAGCCCTTACCCCGTCAACACCGGCGCTGGCCCAACAGCACAAGAGATCGGCGAATCACTCGTCGAGATGTTCAATCGCGGCGAGTTCAAGCAGATCGAAGAACGCTGGTGGTCGCCAGCAATCGAGTCGATCGAAGGCACCGGAATGGCGTGGGCGGGGCGTGAGCAGGTCGACGCCAAAAACGCGTGGTGGAGTTCGCAGAACGAGATTCTGGGCGCCTCGGCAGAAGGGCCCTTCGTCGGTGCAACAGGCTTCGCGGTGAAGTTCCGCATGGAGGTCGCCGAGCGAACCTCGGGCAATCGCACGCAGATGGCCGAGGTTGGCGTTTACACCGTTCGAGACGGCAAGATCGTCCGAGAAGAGTTCATGTACGAAGTTCCGAAATCGGTGTGATTGATGTAAACGCATTTACACCAGTGATTTATGACAGCTGACCCGACTCGCTGGAACCGCCTGGCGGGACTCTCCG
>JBGSRG010000290.1:0-3086 GCA_041737685.1 Phycisphaerales bacterium
CACCCAGTCGGCAAAGTTTGGCCCGCAGCCCGAACCAACCCGCTCGTCCGAGAACCCTGCCGTGTTCATGCCCGCCTGCCTAACCCATCAAGTCTTCAACACCTCCACCAGTCGCCTGGTGACTCGCGTCAACTCCTCAAGCGCGCCTCCCAGGTCCCACACCTGCCGCTCAC
Source organism: Phycisphaerales bacterium (assembly GCA_041737685.1). Classification (GTDB taxonomy): domain Bacteria; phylum Planctomycetota; class Phycisphaerae; order Phycisphaerales; family UBA1924; genus JAHBK01. The sequence continues at coordinate 174 of JBGSRG010000290.1, forward strand.
GATCGCCCGTGTTGTTGGAGACCACGCGAACCTCAGCGAACTCCACCGCCCGGTTGGATCGACCTTCGGCGAGCGCCAGTTCGTTCCACCTCGCCACAACATGTCCAACCGCAGCACCTTCCATCGCTTCTACCATCGCGCCAGTTCGTTCGACGACTTGCTGAGCCTGGGCGTCGGTGCCAGAGCAAGTGGACGTTGTGGCGATTGGGCCGAACTTCCACAACGCGGGCAAACTCGACACCCTCTGGCCAGATGCGTCAGAAAGCGGGCTTTGCAGCGCCGGGATCGAGCAGGAAATGGCCGGGTCGGCAAACGGCCCGAGCGCGAAGCCCATCTGCGCCGTGGTCCGGAAACCCGAGGGCGTCAGCAACCCCTCGTCTGCGTAAACACTCGTGGTGCCGACTATTACGTCGCGAAGGCCGCACCGTAACCCATCTCCCGGCAAGGCCCCACCCACACCCAGGCTGATCACGCGCCGAACCCCTCCCATTGCCCCCTCTCCCTCCGCTCCGCGGGCCAAACCCCGTCTCGCGAGCACGGTTGTGGTGGCCGCAGCGGCGTTCACCTTTCCGATCCCGCTCAGCAAAAGCCCATAATGTTGTGTAGGCAACAGGCCTCTTTCGGCGGACCTTTCAGCAGGTTTGCCAGAATCCACGTCGGCACCGCCGCGGCCTTTCGCTCCGACCTCCTTCGCCGCCGCCACAACCACCCAATGTGGGTGCGGGCGGTCCACTTCTAAACCAAATGCCGCCAGCACCGCCCTGAACTCCAGCGGCGCGGCGATCACCAGCAGGGCATCAAGGTCCGATGAGGCCGATTCCCGCAGCATTCCCTGCATCGATTCCCCTCGCTGGGCGAACACCCTTGTGCCCGAGAGCGAACAATAGTAAGGCCGTCGTTCGGTGCGGATGTCGCGCCGTTCAGCAGTATTGGATCAACCGATCGGCCTGTTCCCGGTTCAATGTGGTGCCGCTCCAAGGTCTTCAGGGCGCGTGCGAGGAGTTTCATGACGCAGTCTTCGCCATCAGCAACGACCAACCCCACAGGCGCAGACCCCGCCGCAAGTCCGCCGTCGCAGCACTCGCACAAAGGCACGCCGATGGGCCGCGGCAAGCGCTTGCGTCGCAAGTCGATGTCGAAGGGCGTTGTAGGCATCACCATCGTCGGCGTCGCGCTCGCGGTCGGCGCGGGCGTAGTGGTGGGCAGCGATTCGCTTTCGACCTCTTCGCCGCCCGCGGGCGGTTCGGGTGCGACGGGGACATCAGGCGGTGGTGCAGGCGGTGCTTCCGGCTCTGGCGGGCAGGCGTCGGCCAAGGGCTCAAGCTCGCTGGACGTGTTCGATGTGCAGACCATGAGTTTCGACATCGCCACCACGGCGCTCGGCGAGGTCCGCGCCCGCACGCAGTTGGAAATCCGCAACCCGCTCGAGGCCGACACGACCGTTGTCGAGATTGTGGCTGAGGGCGAGAACGTCAAGAAGGGCGACGTGCTGATCAAACTCAACACCGAGAGCATTCAGCAGCGGCTGGATCAGGAACTGTTGAATCTCGAGTCGTCGCGCGCGCAGCAGGTCGAAGCCGAAGAGAGCCACGCGATCCAGATCAGCGAGAACGAGTCGTCGCTGCGCGCTGCGAATCTGAAACTTGAACTCTCTGAACTCGATCTTTCCAAGTGGCGGCAGGGCGACGTTGAGAGCAAGCGGCAGGACCTTGACCACGACGTTGAGCGCACGACCAAGGACGAACTGCGACTGCGCGAGAAGGTAGACAAGAGCCGCGAACTCTTCTCGAAGGGTTACTACAGCGCGGACCAACTCAAGCAGGACGAACTTGCCTGGGAACAGTCCGAGGCGGCGCTCGCCAAGTCGACGTTGGCACGCCAGGTCTACTGGCAGTTTGAGCACCCCAAAGACGAGCGAACCAAACTCTCAACCGTTGAGGAGGCCCGGGCCGAACTCGACCGCACCAAGCGTCTGAATGTCAGCCGAATGGCCAGCAAAGAGGCCGATCGCCGCAACAAGCAGCAAGCGCTGCAGATTCGTGAGCAGTTGGTCGCGAAGTATCAGAAACAGGTCGATAGCGCGATCATTACCGCCCCACAGGACGGTCTGGTCGTCTTCGCCTCAAGTCTCGAGAACGCTCGCTGGGGCGGCGACGACGGCCCGCTGCAGGTGGGCAGCAAGGTCTTTCCCAATCAGAACCTCATCGTGCTGCCCGACACCTCCGAGATGATCGCGTCGGTACGCGTTCACGAGAGTCTGGCCAGCCGTATCCGGCCGGGACAGCCGGTTGCGATCAAGGTTGATGCCATCGGCGATCGTCGCTTGCAGGGCCTGGTCGAGGGCGTGGGCATTCTCGCGGAGCAGACTTCGCGATGGATGGACCCAAACCTGCGCGAGTATTCGGTGCGATTGTCCATTCTCAAGAGCCCGACCGACGACGCCTCGCAGGAACTCCGGCCCAGCATGCGCTGCGAAGCCGAGATTCAACTCGGGCGGGTCGAGGACACCATCGCCGTGCCGGTGCAGGCGATTTTCAACGAAGGACTCCTGCGATATGTTCACGTCGCCGAGCCGGGCAGCGGCGGGAACCGTTGGCTGCGCCGACCGGTGCAACTGGGCCAGCGATCGGATCGGTACGGCCAGATCCGCGCTGGGCTGAGCGTCGGCGACCGCGTTCTGCTTCGCAAGCCCAGCACGGGTGAAGTGTCGAACCGGCCCTGGCAAGAGAGCGAACTGGCGAGCGTGGGGCTGGAACTCGACGATCAGAGTCGAATCGTGCGTGCCACACAACCGGGCCAGGGCAATGGGGGTGGTGCGGGTGACCGCGCTGAAGGCCGCGCTGACGGTGCAGCAGACTCGAACGCTCGACAGCGCAGCGGAACACGCCCGGGTCAACCGACCGCGCAACCGGC
>JBGSRG010000315.1:0-12207 GCA_041737685.1 Phycisphaerales bacterium
GCAACTGCCGAGCCTGCCCGCCGTGGCGATGCGCGTGGTGGAACTCACGGCCGACAAGACTGTGTCGATGAAATCGCTGGCCGAGACGATCCAGAACGATCAGGCGCTGTCGGCCAAGATTCTGCGCACCGTAAACTCATCGTTGTTCGGGCTTCGTAAGAGATGCTCGAACATCAGCCAGGCGATCACGTTCTTGGGCATGTCGGCCGTCAAGACTCTGGCCCTGGGCTTCTCTTTGGTCACGGCCATCAAAGATGCTTCGCAAGAGTTTGATCTGAGCGATCACTGGCGCCGGGCCTTGTTCACCGCTGTCGCCGGCAAAAACATCGCGGCACGCGCCGGCATCGGCTTTCAGGAAGAGTGCTTCTTAGGTGGCCTGCTGCAGGACGTTGGCATGATCGTGCTTCTGCAGACGCTCGGCGCTGAGTACGCGAGCGTGGTCGCACAGGCCAACGGCGACCACCGACAGGTGGGCAAACTCGAACTCGAAGCCTTTGGCCTGCAGCACCCCGACCTGGGCGCGATGCTGGCACAGCGTTGGAAACTGCCCGACGAACTCATCATGCCGATCAAGTACCACGAGCGCCCCACGGCTGCGCCGTCGCAGCACACGTCGCTCGTTCGAGCCGTCGGCCTTGCAAACATCGCGTGCGACATCCTCACCTCGAAGGATCCCGCCACACACCTGCGCCGGTTCTATGACCGAGCCCAGCAGTGGTTTGGCATGGACACAGCCGTCGCCGACGAAGTGTTGCAGGCCATCACGGTTCAGGCACGCGAGATGTCGCGGCTGCTCTCCGTCCCCACGGGCGACGCGGTAGATGCCTCAAGCGTCCTTGCCGCAGCCAAGGATCAACTGTCAAAGATCGAGGTGCCCAATGCCGCTGAGCCGGTAGACCTCGGGCCGATCTACTCCGTTGGCGCAATCAACCCCATGGTGGACGAGCTCACCGGCGTGGGCACTCGGGCGAGGTTCGATCAGACTCTGATCGCTATGTACGAGCAAGCGCAGGCGGGTATCGCCTCGGTCTCAGTTCTGGCCGTCGACGTGGACGATCTGGAGCGGATCGCCGCAGAAGCGGGCGAAGACGCGATCGACACCGCCCTCATCGGCGTCTCCAGCCGCCTGACCAAGGTCTTCGCACCGCACAAGGCGGTTGTGGCCCGGCTCAGCAAAGCACGCTTTGGTGTCGTTGTGACCAAACTCGACCGGATGTCCATGGCACGCGCGGCGGAACTGGTTCGCCAGGCCGTCGCCGCGCAGCCGATTCGGCTCATCGCCGCGAAGGCTGGCTCGCCACCCGAACTCACGATCACGGTGAGCATCGGCGCAGCGACGATGGATCACACGCACCCCGGCGAGTTCAACGAGGCGGGTCGGTTGATGATCATCGCCGAATCTGCGCTCAAAGCGGCACAGCGCAGCGGCTCAAACGCCGTCCGCGTCTATCAGCCCGCAGCGGCCTGAGTGGGATCGAACTCCACTTCAAGGGCCATCCAACCCCCATTCGGGCTGGATCGCGATCTCGCGAAGCCAATCCGACGCACCTTACTCCGGCAGCAAACGGCCGATGGTGCGCGGCCGCATCGGAAACTGCTCGAACAGGTCTCGAACCTCGCTGACCGTCACGGCGTTGAGTCTTGACAGTTCCTGATCCAGAGTGGTGTAGCGACCGAGGCTCAGCCACTGACGACCGATGCGCTGCATCCGGCCGCCCGGCCGTTCGCCAGCGAGCGTTGCCGCAGTGACGGTTTTACACCGGATTCGTTCGAGGTCGTCCTCGTTCAGGTTCGACCGCAGACCCTCGATCTCGCGCTCAACCACCTTCCAAACCTCGTCCAAACTCTCCGGATCAGCGACAACAAAGACCATGAAGTCGCCGATGCCGTCGTGCGCATCGAATGCTGATTCAGCCTCTTCTGCCAGTCCCGTTTCGATCAGCGCCCAGTGCAGTCGCGAGTTGTCAGAACCGCCCAGCACGTGCGCCAGCATTCCCGCCGCGTATCTTCGATCATCAGCCGCGCCCGGCGCCCGCGACAGGAGTAGGGCATAGCCACGATTGACCTTCGGGTCTTTGATCTCCAGCGTGCGGTCTGCCGCGGCCGGCAGCGACGGGTCACGGCCTGCGTCGGTGCGTTTCCAGTGTCCGCAGGCGCGCGATACCTGCTCAACCACCGCGTCGAAGTCAATCTTGCCCGCAAGCGAGAGCACCGTGTTGTCAGGCGAGTATCGCTTCTCGAAGTACTCGCGCATCTGCTCGGCGCTCAGGGCCGAGATGCTGCCGTTGGTGCCCAGCACTCGATGGCCCATGGCGTGCATGCCCTGAATGTCCTGACCGGGCCTTGCCGGGGCGCCGCAATGAACCTCCATCGTGCGTTCATAGAGCACCCAGAAGGGGTTGTCCTGGTACATCGCGATTTCTTCCAGAATCACCTTCTTCTCGGTATCAAAGTCCGACTCTCGCAGCGCAGGTCGCATCATGTCAGCCAGCACGTCGAGAGCGCCGTCGGTGCCAAGCAGCCTGTCGGGCAGCACGGTGGCGTGAAAGCACGTCATCTCGCTCGACGTGTAGGCGTTGTTCTTGGCGCCAATCTTGTCGAACGCCTGATTGATCTGCTCCGTCGACCGCCGCGCAGTGCCCTTGAACATCATGTGCTCAAGAAAGTGCGACACGCCCATCACGGGCGTTCGCTCATCGCGAGCGCCGGTCTTGACGAAAAAGCCCGCGGCGGCGGAGTGTGCAGTCGGATCGACCTCCGCGATGATTGTCAGCCCATTGTCGAGCACCGCTTGTTGAAACTGGTAGGCCATGTCCAAGCGTACTCGGACCACCCGCTCAGGGTCGACCGCCCGCAAAGGCCACGCAAACCGCGCAGGCAGACTTTTCACGGACTCGGGCCGATCGAACTGCGGGTCAGGGCATGGAACCCGTGGCAGACTTCACTTGTCCCCCCCATCCGCCCACCGTGCGCGAGTGGTGATTGAGGCGAGCGAGAGAACACAAGATGCGAAACACTGCCAATCCTCGGCGTAGCACCGATCGATCCGACTTCTGGGCAAATGCCTTCGAGGTGTTGGAGCCGAGAAGGGTGCTGAGCGCGTCGGGTCTTGATGATCAGCCATGCGAGACGATGCCCGTGCCCGCTCTGGTCGTACCTTTAGTGGCTTCGGCACCCGCACTGGCGCTCGCTTGCGGCCCCACCACGGCGCTCAACTTCTCGTTGCCCATCGATCGCGCGTATCTCGACGCGTTGGGGGATGATCTGCACACTCTCGCAGGCGACGGCGACGCCAACCCGTGGAAGGATCAGTGGATTCAAGTTCCAGACGACGAGTCTGGAGTTGCGTCAGGCGCTGCGCACCCAGCCATCGCGGTCACGGCGAGCGTGCAAAGCGAATCGACAGCGATCCGTCCAGCAGCGCGAGCTCTTGATCTCTCTTGGCTTGACGATGGTTCGGGCGACGGCGTGACCGATGCCGACATCTATCGATTTGATCTATCGGCCGCAGACATGTCGAGCAACACGCGAGCATCGCATCCCGAGAGACAGGACGCGCAGGTTGCCCGAGTGCATTCCCCAGCCAGCGAACCCGTTCGCGCGATCGTGTCGAATACGGCGAGTCCTCTCTGGCTGGGACATCAGCACTCTGACCTATCTCACCCAAGTACGCAAGTGTGGGTCAGTCTGCAGGCGATCGAAGGTGCAGACACCACCTTTGGTTCGATCGCCTCAACTTTGCTCGCCGCACCCCTCGCCGAGCGGCTCGCCTGAAGTCGAACGGAAGGCAGCAAAGATGGCGTGCGTTTAGTGAGCTGGCACCACCGACGCATCCGCCGTCGCCAGAGCTCGGCAGAGTTCCGCGCAGACCCGCTCCGGCCGATCGCTTGCGCAGACGCAAGAAGACACCGCAACACCCCGGCAGCCCGCCGCGACCAGTTCGCCAACATTCTCTTGGCAAATCCCTCCGATCGCAAGGTGCGGCACGCGAGCGGTGCGTGCATCGCTCAGATACGCCCGCAGATAGCCGGGTCCGCTGCACGGCACCCGCTTGGTGTTTGTTGAGAACATCGCCCCGACGCCGCATATGTCCGCCCCCGCCTCAACCGCAAGAAGCGCTTCGGCCATTGAGTGCGTCGAGACACCCACAAGCAAACGCTCACCAGCCAGGCGGCGCACGGCCTCCACGGACAGATCACCTTGGCCGAGATGGACGCCGTCCGCAGCGGCCGCGAGGGCGATATCCGGCCGGTCGTTGACGATGATCCAAACGCGCTTGCCCGAGCGCGAAACAATGCTCCGAAGTTCGAGCGCCGCATCCAGCAGTTCACCGCCTAGCAAGTCCTTCTCACGCAACTGCAGACAATCGGCGCCTCCTTCGACCGCTCTCCGTGCAACCTCCTGCCAGGGCAACAAGCAAAGACTTCGCGAAATGAGCACGCACACCCGCCACTGCGGCGTCCGCTGGCCCGCCAATGCCAGGCACACGCGCTTCGCCAGTTCATAACCGCTGTAGCGGATTTGCTCAACCGCGCGCCAGTCGCCGATCGGCGTTCCTCGTTGAGCCAGATCGGGCAGTTTCAGCAGTTCCTCAACAACCCGGAGTGCCTCAGCAGCGCGATTGCCCGCCGCGATGGCCACGGCCCCCAGTCCCGATCGTCGCCCCTCATCCTCCGCCTTGTTCGCCGTTCCCGCATCGCTGGGCGTGTCACGGCAGGCCATCATTCGCACCGCGTCGATTGATGCAGCAGCAACTGCCGCGCGCACGCCGTGCCGAAGCCGCTTAGCCTCCGCCGCCAGCAAGCCATCGCCCGAGACAAACCGAGCCAGATCCTCCAATACCCGCAACGCCTCGGCGGCGCGGTTCACGTTGGCATCGAGCATCCGTAGCACCAGTGGGTCCACACCCAATGCTAGGGGCGAATAGCAAAATCTCGGTGCGCCGCTCCCCAGTCCGGCGATGCAAGCGGGACCGCCGACGGCCCGGTAGCATCCGCCCATGAACCCGAACGCTCCCACGTCCCGCCTGACCGTCGTTCCCACTACCTCAGCGCCCAGCGCAGCCGAACCCTGCGTTGTAGTGATCTTCGGTGCTTCTGGCGATCTGACGCATCGCAAACTGATCCCGTCGTTGTTCGACCAGCATCGAGCCGGTACCCTTCCGAACGGCACGGTTATTCTCGGAATCTCGCGAACGCCGATGAGCGACGACGCTTTCCGCGACAAACTCGCGCCCAGCGTCAAGAAGTTCTCGGGCGCTGCCGCAGATTGGTCAAAGGACACTTTGTCCGAGTGGGAGAGCTTTGCCAAGCGCGTCCACTATCTCGCCGCCGATGCCGCCGAGGCCGATGCGGGCGCATTGATCGGCAAGGCCGTTCAAGCCCTCGGAAGAGAATCCGACCTATGCAAAGGCGCTCAAGGGTCCGGCACTGCTGGCGGCCAAAGCGACGCGGCCGGTGGTTCGGCTGCGGGCACAGGCAGCAGCGACGCCGGGCCGCAAGCCTCGCCAAACGTGCTGTTCTATCTCTCCGTTTCGCCCGACCTCTACGAACCCATCATCAACAACATTGGGTTGAGCGGACTCGTTGCGGAGGGCAAACGCTGGTGCTCGCTCAACCCCATGGATTCAACCTGGCAGCGCATCATCATCGAAAAACCCTTCGGTGTTGATATGGAGTCGGCCGCATCGCTCAACCGCGCACTCGGCCGCGTTTTCGAGGAGGAGGCCATCTTCCGAATCGACCACTACCTCGGCAAAGAACTGGTCCAGAACATCTTGGTCATGCGCTTCGCCAACGTCATCTTTGAGCCATTGTGGAACCGGCAGCATGTCGACCACGTGCAGGTCACCGCGGCAGAGACCGTCGGAGTTGGTTCAAGAGCGGGTTACTACGACTCAGGCTCGGGCGGCGCACTGCGGGACATGGTGCAGAGCCACCTCTTGCAGGTTCTGGCCCTCGTGGCCATCGAGCCGCCCTCGCTCTACGACGGAAGCGCGATCATGCGCGAAAAGATCAAACTCTTCAACACCGCCGTGCCCGTCCCGCCCGATCGCGCGCACGAGTGCGCCGTCTTTGGTCGCTACGGTGCATCGGGCAAGGATCCGGCCTACGTCGACGAGAAGGACGTCGAGCCGGATCGCAAGACCGAGACCTTCGCCGCGGTTCGACTCATGTTCGACAACTGGCGATGGAACGGTGTGCCCTTCTTCCTGCGCTCCGGAAAGCGCATGGCCTCCAAACTGACCGAGGTCGTGGTGCAGTTCAAGCGACCCCCAACCAACATGTTTCGCCTCTTGCAGATCGACGCCGAGCCACGCCCCTGCAACCGCGTGGTCATCAACATCGGGCCAACCGAGGGCATCTCCATCCGCATCGAGGGCAAGGTGCCAGGCTCGGGCCTGCGCATGGCCAGCGCCAAACTCGATCTGGACTATGAAGACACCTTCGGCGGCGAGAAGATCGAGGCTTACGGCCCGCTCATTCTCGACGCGATTCGCGGCGACCGAACCCTCTACAAGCATCGCGACGAAGTCGAGAGCAGTTGGCGCATATGCGAGCCATTCCTCACCAGCCGACGATTGCGCGACAGCATTCAGGAGTATGCCCCAGGCTCATGGGGACCGGCAGCGGCCGATGCCATGCTGATCCGTGAGGGCCATGCTTGGCATAACCCCCAGACGGACGAGGTGCGATGAAACTCGGCGGATCTTGATTGAGCTCCAGTTATGCTCCTCTGGTCAGCAATTCGCCACCCGCTCTGTGGCGTACAAGAGACAAAGTGGACCCATGCCGCCCGAACAGAGTGCAATCGGAAACATTCAGCTGGTTCGCACGCCGTTCGTGAGGCACAATCCCTGAGTACCGATTCGATAACCGATGGAACAGTTCACGAGCGAACGCGCGCACCTTATGGTGTCCGGTCGTTCATACCGCCGATCTGGTTCTTCAACTTTGGGGATAGCTCATGACCTGGAAGTCATCCTGCTCAGGACGTTCGCCGCGCGGCTCTCGGTCCCTCTTGGCTTGGGCTGCGGGGCTCGCCCTTCTCGCTTTGGTGCCACAGGCGGCTCGCGCGGCGGATCGGGCACTCCCGATCCCCGTTGTGGCTCAGAACATCCAGACCCAACAGATCATCTGGCGACCCACCGCGGGCACTTCAGAGGTCACGAACTTTGGCCCGCGAGGCTGTCCGATCGTCCAGGATTCTGTCGCCAACAACTTTGACGGCGTGAATCAGGGGTCGGAAATCACACTCCAAGCAGGCATGGTCGTGGGCGAGGCGTTCGGATCAAGCTTCATCGTGCCCGACCCGGTTCCGGCCACTCCCGAGAACGAGGCTTTCCCGATCGAAGTGACGTTTCTCGAGTTCTTTGCGGGCACGCCCGCAACGGGCATCGGTGCTCCCATCGAGATGGGATACCGCATCGAAATCTGGGACGGTGAGCCCGGTGTGGCCGGGTCGTTCGTCGCGTTCTCAGCGCAATCTTCCGATCCGAACGTCGATCCGGGAGCGCCGCCGGATATCACGATCCAGCGAGTCACGGGCGTTCCGGCGTGCAACGACATCAACGTTCTTCTTGGTGGTGCCCCGGCGTCCGCCGTCAAGGTGCAGTTCGCCGTTGACGATCCAGACCCGACCGAGCGCATGATCGTGCAGGGAACCAGCGGTACCGGGCGCTTCACGCTGCTTGTCTACATGACTCGGGCCAACGTGCCGGGTGCCACCGCGTGTACGACACTCTCGCCGTGCAACAACGGTTTCTTTGCCACCGAGGGCACGACTGTCAACGGTGTCAGCAACCCCGCGACGCCCTCATTCCTCACTCGCAACTGGCTCTTTGGCATCAACTGCGGTACCGCCGCTTGCTCAGGGTTCAAGCGATTCAGCGAGTTGCCCACCGGGCTCTTCGGCTGCCGTCCTTCGCGCGACGTCCTTCAGCAGGTGCAGTACACCACCAGCGGCTGCGCTGCCGCACCGACTGGCGCCTGCTGCGCGGCCAGCGGCACCTGCTCGATTCTTACCAGTGCTGCATGCTCGGCGAACGGCAGTGCATGGCAGGGCGAAGCAACAGTCTGCGTGCCCAACAACTGTCCGCAGCCGATGGGCGCTTGCTGCACCGCCGGTCAGTGTTCTGTCACTTCCAGTGCCCTCTGCTCCTCCGGCGGGGGAACGTATCAGGGCAATGGCAGCACTTGCGGCGGCGTCACCTGCCCAGTGCCGATGGGCGCTTGCTGCACAACATCCGGCGGCTGCGCTCTGGTCACCGCGGCCCAGTGCTCCGGGCTTGGCGGCACTTTCATCGGCAACAACATCGCCTGTGGCCCCGGCGCCACTTGCCCGCTCGGCGCTTGCTGCCTCGCCGACGGCTCTTGCTCGGCCAACATCAGTCAACCCGCCTGTACTGCTCAGGGCGGCACGTTTCAAGGTGTGGGGGTGGCGTGTGCGGCGGTCAGTTGCCCGCAGCCCAGCGGCGCGTGCTGCAGCAGCACCGGCGCGTGCGTTTCGATTGACCAAGCCCTGTGCGGACTCTTCGGCGGAACATGGCAAGGCCCGTTCTCAGCCTGCGAGCCCGATCCCTGTGCTGTTGTAATGGGTGCCTGCTGCACTGGGGCCTCGTGCACAGTTGTACTGGCCGATGACTGTTCGGGCAGTTTCCAAGGTCCGAACTCCTCGTGTGCGGGCTGGCCCAGCAACCCAATCACCTGCTGCCGCGCCAACGTGAACCAACTCAACGGTGTGGACCTGCTCGACCTGCTGGACTTCGTCAACAGTTGGTCGGGCAATCTGGGCACCAACGCCCCGGGATCGCTCGCTGATTGGACGGGGAACGACGCGGTGGACTTGCTCGATCTGCTCGGATTCTTGTCAGAGTGGACCAACGGCTGCTTCTGAGTTCCGAGCAAGGCCGTGCCCGTTCCCTGCCGAAGGGATTTCATTTCGTGCCAGCCGGATTTCATGCCGTTTGCTCTTGGCCCGTTGCGGGCCGAGAATAGCCCACGATGACGGACACCCTGCCCCTGGCTTCCACCTCGCGCCCGCCCCGCCCCGCCCTATCGGGAACGGTGGTGGTTCGTGAGACCACCGATGCCCTTTTCGACGCTCTTGCGTCAGACCTGATGCTGCACGCAAACAACTGCGTGCGGTCCTTCGGCGACTTTCATCTCGCGCTCTCGGGCGGTTCAACGCCCTTGCCTCTCTACCAGCGACTGATGATCGATCCCAAGTATCGCGAAATGCCCTGGGCCAGAACGCACCTCTGGATCGTCGATGAGCGCCGCGTGCCGTTCGACGACGACCGCAGCAACTTCAAGCACATCAACGAAATCTTCGGTGAGCACGCGGGCATTCCACGCTCGCAGGTCCACCCCATGCTCGCGACCGAGCCGCACCCCGACCGAGACTACCAAAGAAGCCTCAGAGAGTGCCTGGGTTGGCGCGAGAAGGGACAGGATCGTCTTGACTTCGTGCTGCTGGGCATGGGTTCCGACGGACACACCGCCAGCCTCTTTCCCCGCTCGCCAGCGCTGCTCAATGAACTCGCCGAAGCGGGCAGCAGAGACGCCGGAAAGCTCCCCTTGGTGCGGATCAACGCCGGCCAGAACGTAACGCCACCCGACCGCGTCACCATGACGCTCAAACTCATCAACGCCTCGCGCTTCGTTGCGGTGCTCGTCACGGGCGCCTCCAAGCAAGCAACGATCCAGCGAGTCGCAACCGAACTTGTGGACCGCAACGTTGGCCCGGCAGAACTGCCCGTGCTCGCCCTCGAGCCTGTCGGCGGCGAATTGCGCTGGTATCTCGACGACGACGCTTGCCCCCGCCCCTCGGCTTAGGCCGCTTCGGCCGCTCCGCTTGCCAATCGGCGATGAATCCGTGCTCGGGCCGACGCCAAGCCCGAACACGGCCTTCAATCAGCCGTGCAACTCTCTGTTGAGCCCAACGACCGAATCACCTTCGGTTTGCCGTACGCCGATGAGCATCTGGTGGTGGTCGAGAAGCCGCCCCGGCTCTCCACCCAGCCCGGCAAGGGCCACACGCGAGACACCTTGCTCAACGGCCTCTTTGCCAAGTATGGGGTGCAACTCCAGAATCTCGGCGCAGCACGAGACTACGGCCTGCTGCACCGGCTCGATAAAGACACCTCCGGGCTGCTCGTCGTGGCGCTCAAGCCCGAGGCCTACGACCGTCTGCGCGAGGACTTCGCTAATCGAAACGTGCGAAAGTTTTACTGGGCTATCTGCGACGGCCACCCGAAACAGCCCTCGGGCGTCATCAAGGTGCCCATCGCCGCCGATCATGTCGCCCACGAGCACCGACCGGGTAAGCCGCGACTGGCACACCTGTCGCGATCCGCTGGCAAGCCCGCAGTGACGGCCTATCGACTGCTCTCGCAAGGTGAGGCCGCGTGCCTGATCGAAGCCCGACCCGTAACGGGCCGATTGCACCAGATCCGCGTGCATCTCGACGCCATCGGCCTGCCGATCCTGGGCGACGCCTTCTACGGCCCGCGTCGAACCAAGTCCGCTTCACATCGCGTCGCCCTTCACGCCCACCGGCTTGCTTTTACACACCCCATAACGGGTGCGGCGATCGACATCCGCACCGACTGGCCCGGCGATCTTCGCCGCTTGCTCCGGGCACTGGGCATCGAGAAGCCCATGCGAGCCTCGGCCAGCGAGCAGGCGATCCCGTCCGCCGATTGAGCCAGGCATTCACGGCACATGGAGAGGACGTCGATCTTGGGGCAGTTGGCGATGGTCGAGCCGCATGGGGAGTTGGGCAGTCGATGAAAGGGGCGCGACCAACCGCCGATTCAATCCAGAACCGACATAAAGCCCGATGCGATCAGGTCGGCCAGCAGCACGCCGCGATCCGTGAGCGTCCACCTCTCGTGCCTGCCGCCCCGACGGTCGTCCTCACGGTACATCAGACCCTCTTCGCGATACCGATGAACCATCGAATCCAGCGTGCCAGCACGATCCGGGCAGAGGGCCATCACGTCGGCCATGAACGTCGTCGCATTGAGGCCCTCCTCAAGCCGCAGTCCCATCATGATTCTCTCGCGGAGCAGTCGAATCGGGTCGGGTTCTTCCACGTCGACCGCCGGCCCGTGCCCACGATCATCAAACGCGAGATAGTCGCCCAGCCGTGGCACGTTCTTCCATCGCCAAGATCCCGACTGCATGTCACTGGATCGACCGTTTCCCTTCAGTTCTGCGGCGTTGTGCCACAGGTGTCCGCTGGCGCTCGGGCCGGCCGCCAGCCACTGCTGTTGTCGCCAGTATGCAAGGTTGTGCAGGCTCTGGTCTGAGACCGACCGCGCAAAGTTGCTGACCTCATACCTCGCAAAGCCCGCGCCTCGAAGCCGGTCCAGAGTGTGCTCATACATGCGAGCTTCGAGTTCATCACTCGCCGGCTCGATCGAACCCATCTCCAGCCGTTTGGTCATCGCGGTTCCGGCCTCGTATGTCAGCGTGTAGCACGACAGATGCGAAACGTTCAACGCCAGCGCGCGGTCCAGATCGGCCGCCCAGTCCTCCATGGACTGACCAGGGATCGAGTTGATCAGGTCGATGCTCTGACGCTTGATCCCCGCCGCACGAGCCAACCCAACCGCCCGGCCAACGTTCTCCGGATCGTGCCAGCGTTCCAGCGTCTTGAGGTGCGCCCGATGGAACGACTGAGCACCGATACTGACGCGATCAACGCCGCCCCCGCGCAGCACCCCCATGAGTTCTGCCGAAACGGTCTCGGGATTGCACTCGACCGTGAACTCACCGCGACCCGCATGAATCTTGCTCAGGTCAAAGTGCTGGTTTAACGCCTCCAGCAGCCGCACCCACAACTCCGAACGCAGCAGACTGGGCGTGCCACCGCCCACAAAGATCGTTTGCAGCGTCGCGTGTCCGCTCCACGCGCCCAAGGCCTCCAACTCGCGGATCAATCGATCAACAAACGCCGGTTGCTGGTCGCGATTGTCCACAAAGGAATAAAAATCACAGTAATGGCACTTGTGGAAGCAGAATGGAACGTGAATGTAAAGCGACCGCGGGACGGGCGACCCGCCCGAGATGGCCCCCTCTGGCCGCGAACGACAGCGGTCATACACGCTTCCCGCCGACACCGATGCCGCAACCGAGCGTCGGTCGATCCGATCGGGCCCTTCTTGCCCCAGAATCGTCAACCGGCTATCTTGCACCATCG
>JBGSRG010000325.1:0-12148 GCA_041737685.1 Phycisphaerales bacterium
GTCAACGCTGTTGCCGCTCGCTGGCGCGAGCCCGACCACGGCATCTGGGAAATCCGCGATATGCCGCGGCCGCACGTGCACTCGCGCGTGATGTGCTGGACCGCGGTCGATCGGGGCCTGGTTCTCTGCGAAGAGGTGCTCGGAAGGAGTCGGCCGGACTGGGAGCAACTGCGCGACGAGATTGGCAGCGACATTCTCCGCAACGGATTCAGCGAGTCCGCAAATGCGTTCACGTCGGCGTATGGGTCAGAGACCATCGATGCCGCTTCATTGTGTGTGGGTTTGAGCGGTCTGTTGCCCGCGGACGATCCGAGGGTGGACGGAACGATCCGAGCGGTTGAGCGAGAGTTATCTACACCGCACGGGATCTATCGGTACTGCTGCGAGGACGGGCTTCCGGGTCGCGAGGGAGCGTTTCATCTCTGCACCTCATGGCTGATCGAGTCGCTCGCCATGGTGGGCAGACAGGCCGATGCCGAACAACTCTTTGAGGTTCTCTGTCGGGCGGCCGGGCCGCTTGGCCTCCTGAGCGAAGAGGTCGATGCCGAGCACGGCATCGCGCTCGGAAACTATCCACAGGCCTATTCGCACCTCAGTGTGATCAACTCGGCGATCCGGCTCGGGCAGGCTCAGCCGTGAGCGTTCTCGGACCCTTGCAGCGCGGACGGAGTTTGGTGGTGCTGGCTGTTACTGACGTGTCGTGAGAGACCCGCGGCCCGAACGCCGATGATCCAGACATGAACGCAAGACTGATCGCGTGGTTTTCTGGGGGGCTGCTCGCCGCTACTGCGAGCCTGCTCGCCGCTACAACGTCCACCGGATTCGGCAACCACTCGAACATGACCGTGCCCGATGCTCAGCTCGGTGCCGACCCGGAGCCTGCGGCCTCTGAGTTCCCGCTGATTTTCGATATGCCCGAACTCGACCTCGGCGAGGTGAGCGACGCGGCGGACATCAGCCACGCCTTCAACTTTGTCAACGCCTCCAATCGACCGGTTCGAGTTGAACTGCGAAACTACTGCCACCACTGTGAGCAGCCTGAAATCGTGCCAACGCTGGTCCGAGCGGGCGATTCGGGTGTCGTCATCGTTGACATCAAGACCGCCGGAAAGTCCGGGTTGGTGCGCGGCGGCGCAACGATCGGCGTGCAGGGTATGACGCTGCCCACCGTTCAACTCACCGTCACGGCGACGGTCGTTCCAGACGCCGCGTTCGATCCGCCGATGGTGCAGGTGGGCGACGTTGCACTCGGCGAATCCGCCAGCGCCACCGCCGCGCTCATTGTGCGGACAGCGGGTGCCACGCTTCGGATGGTCGAGTCAAACATGCCCGGCATCATGGTGAACGCGGAGGCCCCTGAGCCTCACTCGATCGGCAAACTCATCGGCACCAAGATACCGCTCCGTCTGAGCATCCGTCCCGATCTTCCGACGGGCTACCACGTTGCGGAGATTCGCGTAGAGACCGGCACTGGCCAGCGCCTCACCCTGCCCGTCAATGTTCACGTGCTTCCAACGCTCAAAGCGACCCCCGCCGACATCGGCTTGGATCGGCTGGTGGGTGGGCAGGAGTTCTCAACCGTTGTCTCGATCGCCTCTCGCGACGCCAGCTCCGTCAAGATCAGTGCGATCGGCCTCAGTGATCCGGCCGAGTACACACAGGGCGCAGTCCCGGCTCCAGTCAGCAAACTCACCGACCTCTCCTTGAGCATGTCGCTCGAAGAGCCGTTCCAGATCGCCAGAGTCCGCGTCAGTGGTCGGGCACCGCTCAGCCCCGGCGGCTATGAGCTGTTCCTGAAAGTCCAGGGCGGCGCAGGTCCGCAAGACGTGCTCTCTGTGCCCATCCGTTTCCGTGTGAAGTTCTAACCCGCCCAATCGCTTCGCGGATGCTCGTCCAAGCGGTCGCGCCTAGCCTTGCTCCCAAACTTTCGCGGGGCGTGGCCGGGTATGGCCACCCACACCGCCATCTTGACAAACAAATCGAGGCAGACGCATGGAAACCACGCTGATCATTCTCAAACCCGACGCCGTGCAGCGCGGACTGATGGGCCGCATTCTGACCCGTTTCGAGGACAAAGGGCTGCAGGTCGTTGGTTGCAAACTGACGCAGATCAGCCAGCAACTGGCCGCGACCCACTATGAGGCCCACCAAAGCAAGCCATTTTATGCGGGCTTGGTCAAGTTCATGACCTCAAGCCCCGTGCTGGTGCTGGCCCTTCGTGGCAACGGTGCCATTACGATCGCCCGCAATCTGATGGGCGCAACCTTTGGTTCCAAGGCCGCTCCCGGCACGATCCGAGGGGATTTCGGCGTCTCCAACTCGTTCAATCTCATCCACGGCTCTGACAGCCCCGAGGCCGCCGAGCGCGAACTCAAGTTGTTCTTCGGTGCGGGCGAGGTTCAGGCATGGAAGCGCGACGGCGACGGCTGGATTTACGACATGTCTGGCGGCAAGCCCGAGTGACTCGACGTCGGGCTTGGGCGCGGAACTAGCTTCAATCACGCTTCAATCGCGAAACACCGCGACCCGGGCCAACTTTGGCTCGGGTCGTTCGATTTGGCCGTATGCAGATTTTGTGACTGATTTCTGGGCAGTTGTGGACAACCGGTTGGCAAACCGTGCAAGCACGCTGGAAAACTCGGTCCCAGCTGCCAGCCACTTTCGCGGAACTCAGCCCGGTGCGCTCGCCACCCCGTTCTTGATTGCGCCGATCACCTGCGGCCGGTCTTCGATGATCTGGTTTGCAACCTCGCGCCGGTGAACCTCAACCGAGCGCGGAAAGTCGAAGGCAATCCGTACCCGATCGCCCTTGATTGAAGCGATTCTCACGATGCCGATTGGATTGGAAGGATCGCCGATGACGACTTCTTCGCCCTCGCGTCGCGTGATGACCAGCATTCGGACCTCCAGTCCCTTGTCGTTCGTGAGGGCAGACGCCGCTTCGTCCCAGCGGGCAGCGTAACCGAGACTCGCCCCAGCGCAAAGACCCAATCATAAAATCCGTACGGATTGGGGTGGATAACTCGAACCAAAGCTCCGCACCTAGCGACAGTCCCAGAAGAACTCGTGTTCGGGCCATTCATGCCCATTGACAGTGCCCTGCCTATCAGGGCGTCAATCGACCGCCTCGACCCCCTTGATTTCGGGGACATGTTGCCGCAGATTGCGCTCGATGCCCATCTGGAGCGTCACTGACGACGATGGGCAGCCCACGCAAGCGCCGTGCAGGCGGATTCGTACCGTGTTGTCGGCTGTCAGGCCCAGCAGTTCGATGTCGCCGCCGTCGGCCTGAACCGCCGGTCGGATGAGGCTGATGACCTTGGCTACCCGGTCGAGGACGGCGGTGTTTCCGGGCGGAGTGCCACCTGTCGGTTGCACAGCGGGCGTGGGTTGTCGGGAGTGCTGGCTCAAAGTCGGGTGGTTCTCGGTTTTAGGTCGAGCGGGCTTTGACAACGTTAGGTTCGGAGCGATGCCGACGCGAGCGTAAACTCGACCATGAAGTCGAACTTGCTGCTTCTTGGAATTGCGTCGGCTGTCCTCGTCCAGCTGGTCTTCGTGGGCTGCGGGGCGACGAACGACGGGGATCCTTCGGATGCGGTGGCACGCGCCGACGATCGTGAACTCTCGACGGCCCAGCGATCGGCGGCGGTCGAAACCGTCTGGACGATGGCCCAAGACAGCGGCGATGACGCACAGATGGACGCGGCACGCGAGGAACTCAAGCGCGTAGTCTGGAAGGGTGGCGCACCGCAGGCCCTGCGCGAGGCCGCGCTCACGAGTCTGCTCAGCGACACCCGGCCCGCGGGCGTGGCAGACAGTGCCAACTTTCTGCGGCTTCGCCTTCCTACCGAACCGCAGTTCGGCGTGCTGACACTCGCGTGCGAGGGCATCGCGAAGGGTGCCGCATCGGGCGATCCGGCTTGGAAGGCGACGGCCAGCGGCCTGGTGCGAAGTTGGGCACGCAAACTGCCATCGCCAGAGGACAGCCAGCGCCCAGAGCGGTCTGCGCTGGCGGCGATGTTCCCGCTGCGATCGGTCGAGGACACCGTGTTTGAGGTGTTTCTTCGTCCTACCGACTTTGGAGCCAAGGCCGATTCCAACGAACCGCAGAATGGTGGCCCGCTGTTGGGCGGCGGTCTGGCCGCCGCGCCCGATGCTGCTTCGCGGGTTCGTAGCGCCGCGTGGGATGTGCTTGGTCGCATCGACGCTCGTGGCGAGCGACGTGCGGTGCTGCTCAGCGGTGAGAATCTAGGCAGCGCCTCCTCTGACCCGCTGATGCTTGGTTTGCAGCGGTCCGCACGTGAACTTGGCGTTGTTCCGATCACGGGATCGGAACTGACCTGGCTCCAAACCATTCTTGATTCCAAGCAACCATCGATTCTGGCTTGGTGGGAACAGACACGCTCGGCCGTGAGCGGGCTGAGTAGTGAACAACGCAGCGCGTTGCAACTGCGCCACTTAGAACCGGTGCGATGGGCCTGTGTGAACCAGCAAGCATGGTGCAGGGCGACAAGCAGCGAATTGCGAGAAACGCTCGAGGCGCGGCTGAGCGCGCGTAAGACGTATCGCATCGGACAATCGGAGGGCCTTGATTTCGATAACAATCGCAATCGTCCGCGTGACTGGGAGAGCCAGTTGTGCTGGGGTGATTTGCTCTCGATCTTGGTGCTGGACGAGGCCATTCAGAGTCCCGGCGTCATCGCCACGCTCTTGAAGCAGGCGGCCGCAGACGAGGCCGATGAGAGCACGGAGTGGGGGGGCTGCCTTGTCGATGCCTCGCATCATTCTGGTCGCAAGCCCGGATTTGAGGCCGTGATCTACCAGTCTCGGCCCGCGCAGCGCATCAACGATCGGACCTTCGTTGCGGCCAACGAGATGTTCACCGAGCCCGGCGCGCTCAGCCTGGCACACTACCACTTCCACGCTCAGACCGTGCGGAACGATGCGTACGCCGGGCCGGGCAAGGGCGACCGCGATTACGCCGACCTGCACAACCGCAACTGCATGGTCTTCACGCCGGTTCGAGAGGGTGTTCTGAACGCCGACTTCTTTCAGCGCGGTGGAGCAACGATTGATCTGGGTGAAGTGGCTGTGCCGAAATGAGGGCCTGCTGCCCGTTCGGCGGGTGAACATTCGCGCACATGCGGCTTCAATGGGGCCGCTCTCGGAGGAAACGACGATTGCTGAATCTCTGGGTGGTTGCCCTCTTCGCCGTCGTCATGCTTCGAGACTCGTTGGCGACGGTGGCCAACGCCAGCGATGCTGGCGGCATCGGAGCGAGCAGCAACGGTCTTTCACAGGCGTCCGGCGATTGGGCATGGGCCGCCGCGGCGGGCATTGTGCCGCTGTTGGCGATTGCGCTCTTGGTGCAGATCGTCATGGTTGCAGTGGCTCGCACGCTGGATCGATCAGGCAGTGTGCGGGCGCTCATTGTGGCGGAGCGCACGCTGCTGGCCAGCCGCGTGCTGACGCTGATGGTCCACGCTGGCAACGTGTTTCTGCTTGGATGGCTGACGCAGGCCCGGCAACTCTTGGGCGACGTGGTTCTGCTTGATGAGTTAGTCTGCGTGCTGCCCGCGCTTGCGGTGATCGTCGCCGGCTGGTGGTCGGCTTATCCGGTGGAGCGTCGTGCGCGTGAGGCGATGATTCTGCGAAGGGTAGAGCAGGGCAAAGCGGTTTACCCGGTGCCCTCGCGCTGGCGATACGTGGGGCAGACCGCCCGGCACCAATTGTCGTTGAGTCTGCTGCCGATCTTGCTCATCAGTGCTTGGGGCGAACTCGGCGACCGAGTGATTGGTCGGGCGATGGCGAGCGGGACGAGCGGTGTCGGCGTGAGTGGCGTCGGCGGCTGGGCGAGCGAGTGGTTCGCCAATCCGCTCCATGAATCGCTGGTGCGCTTGGCGTTGCAAGTCATTGGCATCGCGGGCGTGCTCGTCGCCGCGCCGCTGATCGTTCGAACATTGTGGGAGACCGCACCGCTCTCGGCGGGTCCACTTCGGGAGCGACTCGCCGCGATGTGTGTTCGACACCGCGTGCGCGTTCGAGAAATCCTGGTCTGGCGGACCGATGGTTCGATGATCAACGGCGCGGTTGTGGGAATGTTTGGCCGCATGAGGTATGTCTTGCTTACCGATGCGCTGCTCGACGCCATGCCGCGGGTTCAGGTCGAGGCGGTGATGGCGCACGAGATTGCGCACGCCCGCTGCTCGCACATGCCGTGGTTGGGTGCGGTACTTGTGGGGGCGGTGGGATGCACCGCCGCGGGCGGTTCTTTGCTCGCCGATGCCGCGTGGAGTCGTCTCGCCGGCAGCGGGCTGATCGACGCCACGGTTCAAGAGACTCGGGCGTTCGAGACGAGCCGAGTCGACCGCGAGCGTGCGTTCGCAGCGCCCGCCAGCGAACCGGATCATGCGCAGGACCGCCAAAGCGGGCAAAGGCCAACTTCGGCATCGGGGCTGTTCGCCGCGTTGGGGCTTGAGGCGGCGGTGACGGTCGGATCGCTCATTGCGGGGCTGATGGCTTTCGGGCTGGTCAGCCGCCGCTTTGAGTGGCAGGCCGATGCCTTCGCCGCCAAGGCGCTCAGCGTGCCGCCGATGCGAACGATGCGGGATGGTGGTGTGGGGCGCGGCATGATCGGCTCGGGCGCGGTGGTGCTGCATCGTGTGGAGGATGCCGAACCGGCGGCGCTCGACGCGATCGGCTCCGGTGGCTCCAGCCGCGTTGAGTCGCCGCTGCTTGGCGATGCGAGTTCAGTCTCCCACGTCCGAGCAGTGGGCGCACCGGAATCGTTCTCAGACTTGGGCGTTACGCCGGATGTTGATGAGGTTCCCATCGAACCGATCGTGCATCGCTCGGCGGTGGATGCTATGGCGGGCGCGTTGCAATCGGTCGCCGCGTTGAACTACATCCCACGGCACCGCCGGAGCTTTCGGCACGGCTCGATCGCCCAGCGCCAGCAAAAACTTCGCACCCTCGTTGGCAGACCGCTGGACAATCTCCCCATTGATCGCAGCGTTCGCTGGATCAAGCGCGCCGCCGCGATCGGGCTGTTGGTGCTGGCGGCTCTGGCCGTGTGGGACGTGACACGATGAAACTGCCGTTTGTCAAGATGCACGGACTGGGCAACGACTACATCTACTTGGATGCCGTGACCACGCCCAGCGTGGAAGCGATGCTCGAAGAACGAAGTTGGAAGGCCCGCGTTCGGGCGATGTCCGCTCGGCACTCGGGAATCGGTGCCGATGGCGTGATCGTCATCTGTCATCCCAAGCGGAGGCAAAACCACGCGCGGATGCGGATGTTCAACGCCGACGGCTCGGATGGCCGCATGTGCGGCAACGGTGCCCGATGTGTTGCGAAGTTCGCGCACGGTCGCCTCGGTCTCGGCAATCTCATCGGAGCTGATCGCGTTGGTCTGAGCATCGAGTCCGCGTCGGGCGTGCTGACAGTCGAAGCAACGCTTGTGCGCGGCGACCTTGACCAGATTCGTGTAGACATGGGCAAGCCGGTGCTGGGGCTCAAGTCCATCGGGGTCGATGCCAAGAAACTGGCGTTCAAGGGTGTCGCACCCCACTGGGGTGTGCAGCAGGACCTTGGTCCTGACGAGGATGCGCCGAGCGTCTGTCTGATCGCGGTCTTTGTGTCTATGGGCAACCCGCACATGGTGGTCATGGAGCATTCGTTCGGCGAGTTCGAGAGCCTGACCGAGCACGAAGTGGCGGAGGTGCCGCTGAATGAGCTTGGTCCGCTCTTCGAGAATCACCCGGCTTTCGCCGATCGGATGAACGTTCACTTCGCGTCGGTGCAAAGCACCGGCGGCAGAGTCGGGCGTGCGCGTACGTTCAAGGGTGAAACAGATGGCGGTCTCGCTCGCATCGTGATGCGAAGTTGGGAGCGCGGAGCGGGAGAGACGCTTGCGTGCGCTAGCGGAGCTTGCGCTGCGCTGGTCGCCGGGGCGATCAGCGGGCGCTGCGGACGCGAGGCGATCGTGGAGATGCCGGGGTCTGCATTGGTGGGTGCTCGGCGGGGCGGAAAGACTGGCGGAAGTGGGGGGGGGCTGCTGGTCCGATGGGACGCACAAACCGGGCATGTGACGCAGACCGGGCCTGCAACGGAGGTATTCGAGGGTGTCTGGGCGGGCTGAGTCTTGCGAGATACGCTCCGATATGCCCACGCACGACGAGAAGCGGCTGATCGATGAGGCGATTTCTCGGCGAGGGGCGATGCTCGCCGATCTGCAGTCGTTTGTCGATCTGCCAACTGGGCCGGGTTCGGGGCATGAGCCGATCGAGGCGCTCCGGTTGGTGTTGTGCGATCGAGCGGCCCGGCTGGGTGCCGAGGTTTCGCTCGTCGCGTCGGATGTTCGGCCGGAATGGCTGTTTGAGGGCGATTCGCCGCTGGCGAGTCATAGGGCCCGCGTTCCTGACACGGCCATCTGCAGGCGCGAGGCGAGAGGGACGGGAGCGGGCGAAACGCGTGTGAGCGAGCAAACCTCGGGGGCACCTCTTGCGGGCAACCCCATTCTGCTCGCAGGGCACTTGGACACTGTTCACAGTATAGATTCGAAGTTCCGTCGGCTTGTTGTCACTGATGACGGCCGGCGAGCAACGGGGCCGGGCTGCGCTGACATGAAGGGCGGGCTGGTGATCGCGATCCACGCGCTCGAAGTGCTGGAGGCGTGTGGGATTCGATTGCCCTGGACGCTGCTGTTGAACGCCGACGAAGAGACCGGCTCGTTCGGATCGGCCCGCACCATTCGGGCGGAGGCCAAGCGCATCGCCATTGCGGGTGGGATGGGTCTTGCGGTTGAGCCAAGCCTGCCAGATGGCACGATGGTTGACGAGCGTGGCGGTAGCGGCCAGTTTGTCCTTCGCGCAAGGGGCAAGTCGGCCCACGTTGGTCGCGCCTTTGCGTCCGGTGCATCTGCGGTGGTGGCGCTCGCGGGTGCGATTTCTCGTATTGCCCGGCTGGCCCAGCCCGAGCGCGGACTCATTGTGAACATCGGCCCGCTTCGCGGCGGGCCAACCACCAACTCCGTGCCTGATTTGGCGCTGGCGTGGGGCAATATTCGCTTTCCCGACCGCAAGGGTGCCGACGAACTGCTGGCCAAGATTCGAGAGGTCTGCACTCACAGCGACGTGGCGGGGACGACGCTGGAAGCAGAGGCCGTCGTTGGGCGGCCCGGAAAGCCGCGAAGCGATGACACGCGGCGGCTGGCGGGCCATGTTTCGAGCGCGGCGGGCGTGCTAGGCCTCTCAACCAGTTTCGGTTCGACCGGCGGAGTGTGCGACGGCAATCTGATGCAGGACGAAGGGCTCGCGACGCTCGACACGCTTGGCGTTGTGGGCGGCGGGCTGCATACGCCCGACGAGTGGATCGATCTTTCGAGCATGGCGGAGCGCTGCGCCGTGCTGGCTCTGACGATGCTGCGGGCCTCTCGAGGTGGCACGGAGTGACGCTGGGCGAGTCCGTCTCAGGACACGCTACGATTCGGCCGATAACCCGTGGTGTTCCTTCACGCACGCCGCGACGAGCGGCCAGCAACGGAGTTTGTCATGTCGGCCACGACTTCGCCCTCTCGAAACGCAGCGGGATCAACCGGGACAAACGGCGCTTCTGGCGGCGGCGGAGGCTCAACCGTTGGTGATGGGCTTACGCACTCGCCGGTCGTAGAGCAGGCGATCAGTGCGATCACGTCCGAGGTCCGTGCCAAGTCGTCGCAGATCACCGACGTTCGCCCGTCGGACCCCGCGAAGAAGGAACAGTACGACGCGATGATGGCCCGCGCGTCGAGCGTGCGCGGTCGGGGCTTGCTCTATCCGTACATCGGCTCGGGCGTTGGCAACGGTGCGCTTGTAGAACTCGCCGACGGCAGCGTGAAGTGGGACATGATCACAGGCATCGGCGTTCACTTCTTCGGACACTCCGACACCGATCTGATCGGGGCCTCGCTGCGAGGCTCGCTGGCCGACACGCTGCAGCACGGCAACCTGCTCAGCAACTTCGAGCCTTACGAGTTCGGCGAGAAGCTCGTCAAGCTCGCGTCGCGGAACAGCCGGCTCAAGTATTGCTACAGCACCACCTCTGGCGCGATGGCCAACGAGAACGCGATCAAAGTGTGCTATCAGAAGCACGCCCCCGCCGGTCGCGTCATCGCGTTCAAGGACTGCTTTATGGGTCGGAGCGTCACGATGAGCCAGATCGGTGACGCCGCGGCCAACCGCATCGGCATCCCGCTCTCGACGCTTGTGGACTACATGCCGTTCTATGACGAGGTCGCAGCGCGACGGATGAGCGCGGGCGACGTGAGCGGCAAGACGCGGTACATCGACATGTGCGCTTGGCATCTGCGGCAGTACGTCGAGCGGTATCCCAAGCAGCACGCCTGCTTCATCTTCGAGTTGATCCAGGGCGAGGGCGGCTTCAACACGGCGCCGCGCGAGTTCTTCGTTGCACTGATGGATGTCTGCAAGGCCTCGGGCATCGCGGTTTGGGACGATGAGATTCAGTCGTTCGGCCGGACAAACTCGATGTTCGCCTATGAATCGCTTGATCTGGGTCAGTACGTGGACGTGTTCTGTGTCGGCAAGATGACGCAGGTCTGTGCCACGATGTTCACTGAGGAGTACAACCCCGGCCCGGGCCTACTCAGCGGCACGTTCACGAGCACGACTCCGGCATTCGCGGTGGGCAGCCGCGTGCTCGACCGACTCGCCGAGGGAGACTTCTACGGCCCGAGTGGTCGCTTTGCAAAGCACCACCGATCGTTCTGCGAGCAGGTTCGAGCGTTGGCGGCGAAGCATCCGCAGTGGTTTCCCAAGTCGGGCAAGTTCGGCGAAATCGCCGACGTGTGCGGCGGCGAGGGCGGCATGATGCGGTTCACGCCCTTCGGCGGCGACAAGGACAAGATCAGCAAGGCCTGCAAGCACCTGTTTGAGGCTGGCGTCATCGTGTTCTATTGCGGGCACGGGCCTTATCACGTGCGGATGTTGCCGCCTTTGCCGGTGTTTGACGAGAAGGACTGGCCGCGCGTGTTCGCGTGTATCGAGAAGGGGCTCGCCGCGTCGATGGCTTGATCGGGTGGGGGCGGATTGGGACTTGCGGAGAAGAGCCGATGTTCTTGATGCGGCGTGCAAAGGTTGAGGACGTGCTGACACTGTTGAAGTTGGCCAAGATGGTCCACTTCATCAATCTGCCCGCCGACAAGGACATCATCGCCGACAAGGCCATGTGGTCGCGCAAGTGCTTCGACAAGGCGGCCCGGATCGAGCATGGTGAGCCAGAGTCTGAGCCTTCGTCTCGCCAGGGAAGCGGCAAGCGTGGTGCTGCGAGCGACGGCTCGAGCGCCGAAGGCGGCCTGGCCGCGATGATCACACGGTCTGACTTGTTCATGTTCGTACTTGAGGACACCGAGTCCGGCGGCGTGCTGGGCACCAGCCAGATCATTTCTCGCATGGGCGGCCCGGGTCAGCCCAACGTCAGTTTCGAGTTGTCTCGCAAAGAGATGTTCTCGCGCAGCCTGCAAGTGGGCGCAACGCACATCGTCGCCAAACTCTTTCTTGACGAGACCGGTCCCACCGAGATTGGCGGCCTGATCCTGCAGCCGAGCTTTCGCGGACACAAGGCACGGCTCGGTCGGTTTCTTTCGTTGGTCCGATTCCACCTCATCGGGCTGTATCCTGAACTCTTCAGCGATCGGATCATCGCGGAGATGATGGGCCCGCTCACGCCCGATGGTCGCAACACGCTCTGGGAGTATCTGGGCCGGCGCTTCATCAACCTGTCGTATCCCGAGGCCGACAACTTCTGCCAGTACTCCAAGGAGTTCATGACCTCGCTGCTGCCGCGTGAGGAGATTTACCTCACGCTTCTTCCGCCCGAGGCCCGAAGTGTCATCGCGCAGGTTGGCCCGGAAACACTTCCCGCGAGAAAGATGCTCGAGAAGTTGGGCTTTGAGTACAAGGACCGCATCGACCCCTTCGATGGCGGGCCAACGCTCGAGGCCATCACTCGCAACATCTCGCTTGTCAAACGAACCGACCGCCGCACGCTCGCCGAGCCGGCGGCGTCGGAGTTGCTGGCGACTCGGGGAGAGAGCGCCATCGTCAGCGTCATCGATGATGACGGCGAGTTCCGTTGTGTCAACGCG
>JBGSRG010000346.1:0-7601 GCA_041737685.1 Phycisphaerales bacterium
CCCATCGGCGGCGTGAAGCAGACGGGAAAATGGGGATTGGATGCTCGTTTCACCAAACCGACACTCATCGATCGTGTCGCGCGGATTGCCGCCTACAAGGAGCGCATCGCAATTTCTAACTTGGACGCGGTAACGTTCGTACAATCACTTGTCAAGCAGTACGCGGACAAGCCCCTCTTCATCTACCTCGATCCGCCGTACTACGAGAAGGGGGCCGACCTGTACCTTTCCACTTACGGACACGACGATCACGTGGCCGTTGGCAAAGCTCTGCTTGCTACGAAGCACCCGCACTGGGCAATGACGTACGATGATGTGCCCGCTATTCGCAAGATATACGAGAAGTGCCAGTTACGTGGCTTTCAGCTTCGCTACACCGCGCAGCACCGGCGACGAGGTGATGAAGTATTCATCGCGCCCAGGGGACTCTTGTTGCCTCGCGGGGTGTTGAAGGTTGTGTAGTGGGTCTTGCCGGTTGACGCCGTGGGGGCGAAGGCGTGGTACCTACGTATCCGGATGCCGAGCCGGCTGAGGTCCATGTCGGAGCCTTCGATGATCTGGGTTTCCTGTCCGTTGAGGAACTACAACTCGATGACGGACAGGTCACATGCCGATGCTCATCCCTAACCCCACCGCCTCCACCATCGACTCGGCGTTGGCGATGTTCTTCCCCGCAATGTCGTACGCCGTGCCGTGCGCGGGTGACGTCCGCACGATTCCCCCCGGTAGCCCCACCGTCACGTTCACCGCGCGATAGCCGTCAACGAGTTTGCACGGGATCAAGCCCTGGTCGTGGTACATTGCCACCACCGCGTCGAAGCCCTCGTCCTTCACACGCTTGCCATCCTTCAACAGCGCCCTCGCAAACAGCGTGTCCGCCGGCAGAGGGCCGTGCGCGTCGATCCCCTCGTGTCTGGCCAGTAGCACCTGCGGCCCAACCAAATGATCGTCCTCATCCCCCAGCAGTCCGCCCTCGCCGGCGTGCGGGTTCACGCCGCAGACCGCGATTCGCGGACGCTCAACGCCCGCCATGGCGCATCCCTTCTGCGTCAACCGGATGGCCCGCAGAACACACTCAGGATCGTGGCGCAACACGCCAACAACCGACCCTAGCGGCACATGCACCGTCGCGAGAGCCACACGCAGCGAAGGGCCAAAGAACATCATCCCGCTTTCGGGCGCGTTGAACCGCTGGGCCAGCAGTTCGGTGTGGCCGGGAAATCCGTACGGCTCTGGCCCCATGCGAAGGCCAACCGCTTGGCTCTCGGCGGCGTCGCGGGCCATTCGCCACGCCGTCTTGCTGATCGGCGCGGTGACGATCGCGCAGTGGCCACAGCCGGCTTCGTGCTCGGCCTTGGCGACGGCGACGGCCAGGTCTACGGCCTCGAATGAGACACGACCCGACCAGGCGGTGGGGCCAGCGATCCGCAAATCGGGTGGCACAGGCGACCCGAGTGTGCATTGGGTGGCATTGCCCACTTTCCCCGCCGCTCGTTCCCCCATTACGGCTTCCCCCTCCATCCCGCCGCCCATGTCCCACTCCAGCGGCACAAGCACCACATCGCGCTGCCAGAGCGACCTGGACTTTGATGAACCTGCACCGATTGACCCCGTCGCCACCGCGGCTCTCGCCGCGTCCCAAGGCCCTTCGCCAGCAGCCCCCGCGCCCGCAGTCCCTGACATCCCCATCCAAGCACGGCCCAACTCGAGGCTCTGGTCGGTCACTCGCCAGAAAGGTGCGATCCCCGCTCGGGCAGCGGCCAAGGCCAGGCTCGGCTCATCCCCCACGAGCACGAACTGTGCGTTTCCCCACTTCGTACCCAGACCCTGCGTGACCAAAGCCTTGACGACGATCTCCGGCCCAATTCCCGCCGGGTCGCCAAGACTCACAACCACCCGTCTAGGGGGTGCTTCGTCGCCGGTGGCGTTCGCTTGATGCTTCTGCGCGGGCATGCCTCAGTGTAGAGTCCCGCGTTGTCGATCCCGACGTGTTCCGATCGGTCAGGATCTGTCCTCCTGCCCCCCAGCCAGAACCGGCCGCGCCCGGTCCGGCCCGACCCACTGTTTGTCATTCGGCTCGTTGAGCCATGGAGAACGTTTATGCCCCGCCGCAGTCGTCAGCGTTCTGGTCAGTCTCGTTCGATTTCGATTGTGCCGTTGGTCTGCGGGCTGTGCCTTTGCGGCGTGGTGCTGGCACTCTCGGCCTGCGAGACCGACAACGCCAGCAGCGGTTCGGCAGGAAGCACTGCAAACAGTCGGCGAGCAACAACGACTGGGACCACAGCCAAGGGCACGAGCGGACCAGCGGTGGTGGTGTCTGATCTTGGCGCTCACAATGGCACGCCTGTCCCTGCATTGGCAACGGGCGACGCTGCGGGCAGCAACGCCCAGGCGGGCGCGACAAACGGTGTTGGGCCAGAACGGCCCAGCACGTCGCCGGTGCTGGCTCGATACGAGCGCACTAACGGACTGGTGATCGAAGATCTGAAGTTGGGCGGCGGCTCGGTGTGCATTCCCGGCGCCACGATCACCTTTCGACATCGCGCGTTCTTGCCCAGTGGCACGCAGTGGGAAGAGTCGTACACCCAAAGCCCCGCGCCGACGTTCTCCATCTCGCGTGGCATGGAAGGATGGAAGCAGGGCCTGCCCGGAATGCGCGTGGGTGGTGTGCGGCGGCTCATCATTCCGCCAGACTTGGGCTTCGGTGTCACGGGTCGCAGAGCCGGCGCTGACGGACAGACGCATGGCCAGCCCGTCGACGAGCAGGGCTGGATTGTGCCGCCGGGCACAACACTGATCTATGAGATTGAACTGCTGGACACCAAGGTGCCCAACTTTGTGCCTGCACCACCTCAACCCACACCTGCGCCGCGCGCTGCGGCCAAGCCGTCAGCGGACACCGACGACATGAACAAGTAATCGAATCTGGGGGCTGGCCTATCGGGCTGGCTTGCGGGGGCCGGGTCGCTGCCCCGAAGAACCGAGCGCCGGGTGCTACGGCAGCAGGTCGGGCTTGGGCAGAGCGGGCGAGCCAAGCCCAGTGCCAGGCTTGGTGGCTTGCTTCACCGAGACGCCGATCTTGACAACTCCCGCGCGGTCGAGCGCCGAATGTGCCCGGATCACATCCCGGTAGGGCACTGCCGCGGCGGCCTTGATCACCACTTCAAGTTTGGCCGTCTCGACACTGCGCGGGAAGGCCCGCACACGCTCCTCAAACTGCTCGATGCTGCCCGCGTTCACGTCAAGGAAGGTGACCAGCGTGCCGCCCTGCCCATCGGTTTCCAGCAATGCCTCAACACGATCGGGCGGGATTTCGAGCGGATCGTTGGGTTTGAGCACCGAACTGCCGCGCCCGGACTCAAAGGGAATCGCCGCTCGCAAAAACCACTCGTCGCCCATGAATGCCGCCGAGACCATGAAGAAAATCAGGATGACCATGACCACGTCAACCATCGGGGTCATGTTGGGCCCGAAGTGCATGGAATGCATGTCGAGAGCGCCACGCCGCTTGAGCGAAGATGCACGCCGACGGCGTCTTTGCTGGCTCATTGCTGCTTCTCCGCCGCGAATCGGATCGCCTTGGCCCCTGCGTTGCCACAGGCGCGCAGCACCGGCTCGACCGTGCCAAAGGGCAGATCACGATCCGCGCGGAGTTGGATCGACGCGGCGGCATCTTTCGCCAGAGCGCTCCGCACCGTGGCTTCGAGTTCTCTCGCGTCGGCCAGCGTCTGACCGTCAGCCTGAACACTGACACCCAGCGAGGCCCAGCCACGCTCACCCGGCGTTCCGACATCGGTGGCGATAGGTGCATCAGGCAGAGGCGAGATGGTGACCACCAGCACCGAGGCCGACTGCTCCTCACGCCCGCTGAGCGAATCGGGCAGACGAACCGCCGCGCCGCGGTCGCTGGCGAGTTTGCCGACGAGCAGAAAGAAGATGATCAGGCACATCACCACGTCGATGAGCGGCGTCGCGTTGACGCCCTCGTGCATCGAGTGTGTGCCGGTGATCGCTCGTCTCTTCATACGACGCTCTGAGGTACGAAAGCCTGTTGGTCAAGTTTGGGCTGCGGAGGTGTTACAGAAAGTGCTGGCTGCGATCGTGCCCGTCGCGGTCGTCGCTTTGCGCTGCCGAAACGTGCTCACGCTCTGGGCGGCATGGGCTGGGGCTGGGGGGGCATGGTGCCGCCCGGTGCGACCGGTCGCGGCATGTTGCCCTGCGATCCGCCCAACTGCATCCGCACGCGTGGGTCGCGTGGCAGCAGTTCCACAAACTCGCCAGCAACGACCATGGCGCGGGTGCAGAGTTTGTCGATGAAGGTACGATAAAGCCCGAAGACCGTGAGGCAGGGCACCGCCAGCAGCAGGCCAAGCAGCGTGTGAAACAGCGCCTTGGCAATGCCGCCGGAGAGAATGGCTGGCGACGCCTGGCCCTGACTGGACTGCAACGCTGCGAAGGCGAGGATCATGCCCCACACCGTACCGGCCAGGCCCAAGAGCGGGCCGATGTTGCCCAGCACGTTGAGCGGCTCGATCTTTCGGAACCAGCGAGAACACTCCTCGCTCGCGGCCATCTCCGCCGCATCGCGTACGGCGTCCTTATCGTCGGTAGGGGTGTTCATCGCCGCACGCACCGCCTTGCTGACCAGCGCATCGTCCTCGGTCACAAACTGCCGAAGATCGCCCCAGCGCTGCTTCCCGATCAGATCGGCGATGATCTGCTCAGGCTCTTCGGGCGCCACGGTGCTCTTGCGGATCTCGAGAATGCAGATGAAAATGATCGTCCAACCGGCGAGCGAGCCTATGACCAGCAGCACCGTGAAGAAATCGAACGACTGCTTGAAGAGCGAGAAGAGCGAGACCTGACCGCTGTCGCCGACGAGCGCGGAGCCACTCGAAGGGGCGGGTGCTGCGGCAGTTGCTGAAGGATCCGCCGGGCCTGTGCCGCCAACCTGGGCAAGCACGGGCGCGGCGACCATGGCCAGCGTCAGCACGGCGGTGCAACAGATCACCGCACGCAGCCAGACCGAGAGCGAGCGGCGGGCGGAAAAGCGACGCAAAGACGTTCCGTTCATCATCGTCGAGCTATCCATGAAGGGGCATGTTCGAGCAGATTCGGACATGTTCGGGAGTGTTCGAGCACGTACAGGCTTGATTGAGCGGCACCTGTTGCGTTCGGCCTTTGTCGGTGCGATTCAAAGCCAGTGTAGCGAAGGGCGCGTTGGGCCGATTTGCCGTTGCGGCTCTTGGCATGCGGTTCATGGCACGCGGCCTGAAGCGACCGACAACACAGCGTCACAGGCTGGCCTGCTCCATACGCTCGAACCTCGCCCAAGTTGCCCAGATTCCGCGCCCGCGGCCGCAAGATTGCTCGTTCAGGTCCGACTTCGATGTTCTGGCCGCTCAGCAATGGGAACTCTGTGCTGCAACTCGTTGCGGAAAGCGCCGCTCATATCAATCCACCGCCGCTCGCGGGGTCGACGTCGGACTCGTCGTCCGGGGTCAAATCTCGAGAGATGGTGTAACTGCCCGTGAACCAGCGGTTCAGATCGGCGTCGCGTGCCCGAGAATCGACGAACGGAAAGGCGGGGTTGTGCGCTGAAACCGCGCGTTGGGTGGTCGGGCATCGTGTCCAGCCCTTGGGCAAGCCGCTCAATAGGCGTGACGACGCGCCGTGCGGTCTTGAGGGCTGAGGCTCATCGCTGGCCTGGCGATTGAGCAGAGAGTGGTCAACCAGCGCCCAGTTGAAGAGGGCCTCCAACTCAACACGCTCGGCCCATGTTGCGGGCAATTCCAGCGTCAGCCGTCTGTGGTTGCTGTCGGATGGCCCTGCGGATCCATCTTCCGTCGCGGCCATTTGCAGGTGGGCCACGCGGTTGGCGTCAAGTTCGGCGAGTGCGGCAGAGATTCGCGATGCCCACTCAAGGAGCATGACCGCGCTGTCGCTTGCGCGACTGGCGTCGCGATTGCCCCCTTCCGTGCCGTCGCCGTCGTTCGGCTCTTGGATTTGCTCCCAGCCGATCGAGTCGAGTTCGTCAGCACCCAGCAGGCGATAGGCGTCGAGGTGATGCACGATACCGATCCGCTGCGCTGCAGCGGGCATCGCGGCAGGAGGATGCGCAACGTAGCGGTGCGCGATGACATACGTCGGACTGGCGATCTGCTCGGGCGCAACGCCCAGCGCCGTCGCTACGCCGCGAATGAGCCGGGTTTTGCCTGCGCCAAGTTCGCCGTCAATCGCCAGCACATCGCCCGGTCGAAGTGCGCGAGCGAGCGCCGCACCGAACTGCAACGTCTCCGACTCAGAGAGTGTCGTGAACTCAACTCGCACAGGTCATTGTTGCAGCATCAGAGCGGCGACACGGCGCGTGCAAAGGGCTATCGACGCTTCGCGCTTGGCCGAAGGCTGGGTCGAGGGCCAGACTTGCGGGACTTACTGGGTTTGCCTTCGTTGCCCGGCTTTCTGGCTTTGGCCCTGGCTTTGGGCACGGCTTTGCTGACACTTGCCTTGTTCGCGCTTCCGCTCGGTTTGCCCTTGGCTGCGGGCGTGCTGCTGACGCCCTGCTTGCCCGTTGGCCTGCTTGCGGCTTTGCCACCAGCGCTTCGTAGCGGCGCCTTGGCAGCCTTCGCGCTGGGCTTGGAACTGGGCCTGGCACCAGCCGCGGAGACACGCTTCGGACCGAGCTTGGCGCTGACCTTGCCGCTGGGCTTGCTGGCATACGTCTTGGCGTGCTTCTCGGCGAGCTTAGTGCCAGCTTTGGACGCGGGCTTACTCCTCGTAGCCTTGCTCGGTCGCTTCGCTGCGGGCTTGGCGGTTGGCTTTGCGGGTCGAGTGGCCGCCGCCTTGCTCGGTCGATTCTTCGTGGTCGCCGGTACACCAGACGAGCCCTTTGTTGGTGCTGATCTGCGCACCGAATCAGACTTGGACGCAGCACCGGACTTGCCCGCTCGCTTTGGCTGGCCGGCAGGCTTGCCGAACTTCTTGACAGACTTTGTCGAGCGAGAGGCACTTCGAGTGGCGGAGTTTCGGGAGGACGCCACAGGGGAGTCGTTAGAACTTCCCCGCTTGCGAGGCTGCGTCGCCTGCGGCGTTCGGCCTACGGCACGTTCTACGCCGTCGAAGTACGCGTTGGGATCGTCGCTCAGACTCTCGACGCTTGACTCGTCAAGATCAGCATCGTCGTCGTCGGTGTCGGCATCGTCGGAGTCACGGGTGTCGCCGTCTGGCTTAGTCGCAGAAGCCACTTCGCTGACTCTACGGGGAGTATCGCTCGCATGATCAACATCCACGCGGATACGAGCGCCGTCTGTGCCATCGGCGTCTTCGGTGTCATCGCCGTCATCGGCGTCATCGGCGTCATCGGCGTCATCGGCGTCATCGGCGTCATCGGCGCCGTCAACTTCATCATCGCTGTCTGGATCATCGAGTTCTGTGGGATCATCGAGATCATCCGGGTCATGGGGCATCATCGACGCGGAATCTGCCGCGGCATCATCATCCACATCACACCCACCGATGCCCATCTCGACCGCATCATCGCCATCGTCGAAGTAGGCAGAGGCTTCGGCCGGCAACGCCGCGGCCCAGTCCGCGTCCGCCGC
>JBGSRG010000405.1:0-2709 GCA_041737685.1 Phycisphaerales bacterium
GCGGCGCTGGTGGTGAGCGCACCGGACTGGGTAGCGCAGGCAACGGGCGAGAGTGAGGCCCGGAGCCTGATCACGGGCGAGCCGAGCAAGGCGGATAACTTCAGTGCGAGCGTGTTGGCGTGGCTGGAAACGGTCGCCGCGGCGGAGGTGTTTGAGGGCACGATCACGGTGGAACGCCTGGACGCGCACTTTGCGGTGTACGGGCAACTGCCGGTGGTGGTTGTTGGCCTGCCTGATTCGTTCGTGCTGATCGACGCGGTGAACGGGAATGTGGCAGGGCCTTATCAGCCGACGAGCGTTCTGGACGCGCGGTCTTTGCTGAGTGCGCATGATTCGGAGTGGGCGAGTGTGGGGGTTAGGTTTTATAAGACATTTGGTTGCGTGGCGGTCGTGCCTCCTGGGTTTCATCCAATCATGCCTCCCGGCTTCGTTCCAAGTCCTCCGATTCCCGGTAGGGTTGCACCCGATCCTCAATCTCGCCCTGGGCACTGGACGGATTACGTGTGCGTTGATACCGGTGGTGGTCGATGCCTTTGCGAGTCCACCGGAACAGGAACGACGCCCGGCACTCCTCCCACGATTTGGCAGACGAGGATAAGGTGCCTGTGTAGCCCGGATCCGACGCACGGGTGCACTACGCCGAACCCGAACCACGGCTTCCCTGGTGCCCCGCCTCCGATCGTGGTACCCACCGGGTTGCCCGGCTGTGGCAACTGCGAACAGCAATGGAAGTACTGAAGCCGTGTTTGGTTCAAGAGCAAGCGGCCACGATGTGAACGGGGGTGAGGTTGCTCCTCACCCCCGTTGTTGCCCCGAACGAAGCACCCAAGCTTTAATGCAAGTCATCAAACTATCGATCGCCTCGATTCTCGTCGGCCTCTTGTTTCTCGCTACGTTCGCGACCTGCAACAACTGGCAGTGGGGCCTCTTCAAGCGGGCGAGCGAAATCGTGGTCAACGGCAGCCGCACCGGCGCCGACGTGAGTTTGTATCAATCCGAGCGGTTGCTCCAATGGGATGGGCTTGGGTATGCAGCAAATGAAGCCGTTGATGTCGCGATGATCGAAGGCAGACTTTGGCACCTGCCCTTCGGCGTGGTCGTGCCCAGAGCACTCGCGGGCGCGTCGTTGGGGCTTGGAGCGTTGACGCTGGGTGCGGTGCTGATCGCGGCCGTTGCCATCGGGACAGTTTGCAAAGTTGTGTGGAGTCACGGGCGATGGAGTGGCGATGCTCAAGGCACGGACGGAGCGCGTGAGTGGCGACAGATCGTCCGTGCCTCTCTGCGACGTGGCGTGTGCATGGGGCTTGTCGTCGCTGTGCCGCTCGGTGTAGTGTGTTGGTATATCACGTATGACAGAGTCCAATCCTCGCGATTTGTAGGAGACGGGTTCGCCCCGGGCATGATCGACGTTGCCATCGGTGTTCTCGCTGCGGGAGTAGTCGGGTTCATGTCGCTGTCTGGGCATACCGCTCGGAACCTAGCGAACTCAACAGCAGGCGCAATGAGTTCTCGCTGCGGCGCATGTGGCTACTCGTTGAACGGGTTGACGGGCACGCTGTGCCCTGAATGTGGCAGCGAGTTCGCCCGCGCGAGAGCGCAGCCGCGGCGGGGGTTTACCATCCGATGGTCGTTCGCCATCGGTCTGGTCGTGTTCGCCTTCGCGGCGTGGATGGTGGCGTGGTCGCCTGCGTGGCTTTTGAAGCGTGTCCATCGAGTGCCGAGTTTGGGATATGCGGTGGGCTATGCGTGGAACTGGGCGTCAGTCCGCGGCGAGTTCGCAAACTGGTATCGGATTGCCCTCTTGAATCTCGACGATGCTTGGCGAATCGAGAGCGATGGGATTGTGACCTGGGCCAGAGCTCGGCGATTGTCGCCTGAGCCTGTGCTCCCGAGGCCAGAATTGCAGTCGATGCCGATTGAACTGGTGTGGGCTTCGTACGATCTACGCACGGGCGATCTGTTTTCGAGCGGCGTACTGCGGCAGCGGGGCTGGGAGTCGCCCGCACCGCTCAGCAACGCTTGGGCGCTTGTTGGTGGGACCCGATGGCACACGAACTGGCAGGCTGGCCCCGGGGGCCTGATTAGCGTGAAAGTGCAGGGAGACTTGGATCACTTCACGGCTATGCTCTATGCAAACGCACCGAAAGGTGTTCGTGATGATCTAGAGAGTGCGCTGCAGGATACTCACGGTGGCGAATGAAGCAAGTCGGAATTCGCACGTCTCGTGTCCGACACTTGGACACGCAGGTTCGCAGCCCGCCGGTTGCACCGGGTCGTTGTTCGTTCGACGCAGAATCACCTGTAAGGTCACGTGCTTATGCAACCCGGCAACTCAACCGACGGGAACCACCCCGTGTACCACCGCACCGATTCACGAATGGTGGTACTGAATCTGCACGAGCGGCGGAGGAGCCTCCGCCCCCGGGCTTTGTGTTTGACTCGCAGACACGGAGCGATTCTTGTCGGCAGCACGCTATCGGCGGTGATGCCGACAGCAACGCCCTTGCCTTTGTCTTCACGAACACCGAGATGAACAGCCCGCTGTTCAACCCGCTTCGGTCCTACCGACCCACGCTCGAGAAGGTCAACGCCATCAACCCCGGCCTGTGCGACCTGATGACCGACTTCGGCTTCCCCGGCATCCCGCAAGAGATCGCCGATCAGCGGCTGGTGATCCAAGAGGCGATGCTCTCGGGCACGGTGGCGACC
>JBGSRG010000415.1:0-4967 GCA_041737685.1 Phycisphaerales bacterium
CGGTTCGGATTGTCGCCGCGGCGGGCGACGATCTTCCCGACCCGATGCGCCAGACGCTGCGGTCGTTCAAGGGGCTTGACGCTGCGGGTCTTGAGATTCGCAAAGGGTCGAAGACCTTTCGCTGGGGCGGCAAGTATCACGTCAACATGGACCGGCGCGACACGCTGTTCACCGATCTGGGTGTGCTGATCGAAGCGCCGCCGGCGGTGCCCGATGCGTTTGCGGATTCCAAGTTTGTCTTTCTGGCCAACTCGCACCCCGCGGTGCAGCTGGGCTTTCTCGAGCGACTGCCGCAGCGCGTGCTGACCGTGGCCGACACGATGGACCTGTGGATCAACACGGCACGGCCAGAGCTTGACCGCTTGCTCGGGAAGATCGACGGTCTGGTGTTGAACTATGACGAGGCCGAGTTGCTGACGGGACGGAAGAACCCTGTCTCGGCGGCGAAGCACATGCTGGACATGGGCCCAACGTTCGTGGTGATCAAGAAGGGTGAGCACGGCTGCTTGCTTGTGCATCGGGAGGGAATCGGTGCGCTGCCGGCGTATCCGGCTGAGGACGTGATCGATCCGACGGGTGCGGGCGATAGCTTTGCGGGGGGCATGATGGGGTACATCGCGTCGCAGCGCCGGCAGGGCACAGCGCAGACGGGACGCGCGGCGGATCCGACCGACCCGTTGAACATCGGCGTTGAGATCCTGTTGCCGGCGCTCGCGCACGGCACGGTGATGGCGAGTTTCACGATCGAGGCGTTTTCGCTTGGCGGGCTTTCGAGCCTGACGCGCGAGCGGCTGGACGAGCGATTCAGCGAGTATGTAAGCATGTTGCGAGTCTGGTGAGGGCGAGAGGCAAGAGGGCAAGAGTGCGGGGGATTCAAGAGTGGGCCGGGTGTAGAAGTGCCGGCGATCGCGGTCGGTCGGATTGGGCTCCTTGCGTGAAACCCTCTGGCTGGCAAGGTTGCGGCCCTTTGCGTGTTGCCGCGCTGTCACTTTGACGCGCACCCTTACCGCGCCCCGCCGCGGCGTTCGCACTTCTACGCTTGGCCATGCCCATCCTGATCTTTCAGCACGCCGCAATCGAAGGCCCCGGCCGACTTGGCCTCACACTGCGCGACCATGCCAAGCAACTCGACGTTCGTCGGCTGGATCTGTCAGTGCCGAACGGCGGTGCGCCGGGCGCAGGCCGTGACTCGGCCAGCGCGATCGCGTATGGGGCCAGCAATGGCCAGTCGCGTCGGGCCAAGTCGGCAGCGGCGGGCGTGCCCGACGACTTCGACGACGTTGAGGGATTGATCGTTCTGGGCGGGCCGCAGAACGTCTCGGATGATCCCGCCATTGTGCCGTGGATGGCGAGAGAGATCGAGTTTATCGCCGAAGCGCACAAGCGCAACCTTCCGCTGATCGGCATCTGCCTGGGTGCGCAGTTGATCGCCAAGGCACTGGGCGGCGAGGTGTCGGCCATGCGGGCCGCCGACGGTCAGGCAACGGCCGAGTGGGGCATGGCGCAGGTGCGACAGTCACCGGTGGCGAACACCGACGTGATCCTGGGTGGGATCGCGTGGACGACGCAGCAGTTTCACGCGCACGGGCAAGAGATCAGCAAGCTCCCGGCGGGGGCGACATCGCTGCAGTCCAGTGACAAGTGCAAGGTGCAGAGCTTTCGCGCGGGGCTGCGGACGTATGGGTTCCAGTATCACTTTGAGTGTGATCTGCCGATGATCGAGACGTTTCTGGAGAGCGGCGATCCGCAGATCGCGCTCGCGGGCGTGAAGCCGCAGACCGCGCTCGACGAGGCCCGCGTGGTGTACGGCGAGTTTGCGCGGCTGAGCGACCGGCTCTGTGTGAACCTGGCGAGCTTCATGTTCCCGGTTGGGCGAGTGATCTCGGCGTAGGGCCTTGGCGTGCGAGGCGCGGTTGCCGCGTGTGCTCAGTCGCGCCACTTGTCGATGACCTTGCCGTTGCGAAGTTGCAAGTAAGCGCTCGACGGCTGCAAGCGCGGCTCGTCTTGAGTACCGCCCCAGAGCGACAAGAGCGAGGCGGTCTGCGCCTTAGGCGTGTATGACCACTTCCAGATCTCGGTGCCGTCATTGAGTTCGGCGCGGCTGGTTGGCTCGCCGAAGACCGCGAGAATCCAGTCGGCGGTGGTCTCATCCTCGTCAACTCGGTCGAGGAGCGCATCGCTGATATAGATGCCCTCGTATTCGATCGTTGGCCCCTGCATCTGCATGTTCATGGTGATCGGCCCGTCGAGTTTGAGGATGGTTTCGACGCGGCCGTCCATCTGCATGGCACCTTCCATTTTCATGTTGCCGTCCATCTGCATGCGTGTGTCGCCGCAGGACGTGCAGGCGGCGCTGATGCCCAGCCCAAAGAGCGTGAGGACGCGGCGCATGGAGGGGAAGTGGCCCAGCCCGAAGACGGCGGAGCGCGTGGCGGAGTGCGCTGTTGAGTGGCTGAGCGATGGCTTGGGCGTGTTCATGAGACCGAACTCCTGAGGTGTTGGGCGCTGGGTGGTACTTCCGGCGGGTCGGCTATCTGGCGCGTGGGGCTCATGACGGCGTGCATTGAAAGGGTAACGCTTGCGGATGAATCGCCGATGAAGCCTGCGTGTGGAAGCACCACAGGCTGGATTCCCTGATCGTCCCGCGTGGGCGGGAGCGGCCTTTCCGACGAGGCGGCGACTGCAGCGTGGGTGTCGGGTATGCTGCGGGCCGAACGGCCACCGGCCCATTGCCAGGCTCTTGCCCCCGTTTACCACCGGCAGTTCATTCCCCTTCATTCCTCGGCTGCTTCACTCGCCCGCATTCTTCAGGCAGATTCGATGTTGGACCAGAGTCCCGAACCCCTCGGTGTGATTGCCTCGTCGCATCCGCGCTCGCCGCGGCGGGGTCCGCCCTTTGGTGCCGACGTCTCGCTCGGTCTGATGATCGTGGGGCTGTGCGGTCTGCTGTGGTGGTGCATTCTGGCCAAGTATCCGGAGTATGCGCCATCGGAGGTTGCAAGAGCGGGCGCTCGACAAGTGGCGACCACTCACGCCGAACCGGGGTTGGCGGTTGAAGACGTGAGCAACTCCGCCGGGAAGGATTTTTGGCACTTCTTCGCCGCGGCGGAAGCGATGCGGGACGGACGGGATATCTATGACGCAGGGCTGCGTGGGTATCTCTATCCGCCGATGACCGCCGCGTTGCTGCTGCCGCTGGTGCCGCTGGGTTGTGTGCTGGCTTCGCGCGTGTTCTTTGTTGTCTGCGCTGTGGCGGTGTTGCTCAGTCTCTGGTTGTTTCCGGCGGAGTTGAACCGGCGCTTTGGCCGGGCGACGGGGGGAGTTGCGGTGTGCCCTGTGGCAGGCGCAACGGCTCGCGCCGGGCCTCGGGCTGAGCATGGTTGCGATGCATCTGCTCCGGATGAACGCGGCTTTCGCCCGGGCTGGTGGCGGGCCGACGCCGACCTTGCCGTGACGGTTGCGTTCTTTGGTCTGGCGGTTGCTTCTGATCCGTGCCGCCGGGCATTCTCGATGATTCAGACCGATCCGATCATCCTGCTTTGCTTGACGCTGGGGCTGGTGTGGATCGATCGTCGGCCGGTTCTGTGCGGGCTTGCGCTGGGACTTGCGGCCAACATCAAGTATCACGCGATCATCTTCCTGCCCTACCTGTTGCTGCGTCGGCGCTGGCGCGCGGCGGGAGCGTGCGCTGTGTCTGTGGTGTTCCTTGCGATGTTGCCCGCCGCGGCGGTAGGCTGGGAGACCAACCTGGGCTATTGGCAGCGGGCGCTTGGTGAGTTGGCCTTTGTCGGCAGCGTTGAAGGTCGTTCAGACTCGGCGACGTTTCCGATTACCTGGCACGGCAGCGTGTCGATACCGAGCGCGATTGCGCGCGGCCTAGAAGCGGCGGGGTTTTCCGGCGATTCGCAGCAGCGACTGTTGGTGCCGATGGTGCTGGTGCTGGCGGGTGGGGTGGCGGCGCTGGTGTGGTGGATGTATCGCAAGCGCGGGGTAGCGCTGTTGTGTCGCAGGCGCGATCCGGTGGCCGAGCGCGTGCCGATCGCGCTGGAATGGACGGGATTGATCGTGGCGACGCTGGTCTTCAGCCCGCAGACGACCAAGCGGCACATGCTGACGACGATGCTGCTGGGGGGCGTGGCGGGTGTGCTGATGTTGATCGCGGATCAGCGTCGGCGGCAGAGAGCGGCGGAGAAGCGGGAGAGTTTGGCGGAGTGTGTGGTAGTGCTGGATGACGCGGGCATGGAAGTTGACGCCGAGGTCGTGGGTAGGCCGATTGGCGAGAGCACGCGTGCTGCCGCTGGCACACGGGCCACGCCCAGCATCCGCTGGCTGATGGTGGGTGTGGGGGCTGCGCTCATCGGCCTCTACTTCCCGCCCAACTTGAGGCACAACGCATCGATGGCGTGGCTTGTTGACGCGTGGAACGCTGCGAGCATGGCGAGTTGGGGCGTGCTGACGCTGCTGCTGATGGTGGTGTGGCAGGGGTTGAAGTTGGTGAGGGATGGGAGAGTTGGCACGGGGAAGAGGACGTAGCGAGGGCGGCACAAGATAAGACGAACGCGTGGGACGCCACCGCCACTGTCACGGCTTTGTTCGCTGTACGCACCGCACCGCACAGCAGTCAGCCCGGATCCTCCGCACTCATCGCACTCATCACACGTCGAGGTTCTTGACCTCGAGCGCGTGTTCTTCGATGAACTTGCGCCGGGCCTCTACCTGTTCGCCCATGAGGATCGAGAAGAGCGTGTCGGCCTCCGCCGCGCCGTCCCAGGTGATCCGCATGAGGATTCTGCGAGAGGCGTCCATCGTGGTTTCCCACAACTGCTCGGCGTCCATTTCGCCCAGCCCCTTGAAGCGTTTGACCTCGAGCCCGCG
The DNA here is from genome assembly GCA_041737685.1 of Phycisphaerales bacterium. GTDB lineage: Bacteria > Planctomycetota > Phycisphaerae > Phycisphaerales > UBA1924 > JAHBK01. The sequence continues at coordinate 4,876 of JBGSRG010000415.1, forward strand.
CCGTCCCACTTCGTGCAGCGCGGCAATGATGCCCGAGACGCCGGGCACTTCGACGAGGCGCGAGGTTGAGCGTGCCGATGCCGCCGCGTTGC
>JBGSRG010000430.1:0-4962 GCA_041737685.1 Phycisphaerales bacterium
TCGCGGCGAGCGGCGCGAAGCGCTCGACGCCATTCAGGGCAAGCCCTTTGACAACTCGCTCTGGGCCGAACTCAAGCAGTGGTCGGGGACGCCCGTCACGCCCGAATCCATCAAGGGCAAGCCCGTCGTCATCGTGACCTGGGCCACGTGGTACCGCACCTCGCACGAGGGCGTCCGCGTTGCACAAGAACTCCACGCAGCGCACGCCAAGGACGGGCTGATCGTGGTCGGCATTCACGATCCGGCTGGCTTTGATAGCGCGGCGGACACGGCGCGCGAGCAGAAGGCCACCTTCCCCTCCGCCCACGATGCCTCGGGCCGTGTGAAGGCCGCGTTGATGGTCGATGCCCACCCCGACTTCTACCTCATCGATCGTGCGGGGCGGCTGCGCTTCGCCGATATCAACACATCGAGCGTAGCGAGCGCAGCGGCGCTGCTGCTTGCTGAGACTCAGGAACAGGCGGAAAGCGCGCCAGTGGCTGGAGCGGGAACGGCCAGCAAAGGTGGCACCGACGAAATGAGTGGCACTGCGGCCGGCACCACCGCCTCGGGTGTAGCGTTCGATCTGCCCGACTCCGGCGCGTATGCCGCCGTGTCTTGGCCGCCGCGGGCCAAACGCGTGCAAAACGCCAAGGACATGCAGGGCAAGAAACTTCCCGCACCGCTGGGCAGTGAGAAGTATCTCGACGGCGCTCCAGACTTCGCCGGCAAGATCGTGGTCATTGATTTCTGGGCCACATGGTGCCCGCCTTGTCGCAAGGCCATGCCCGGGCTCGACAAGTTGTATGAACAGAACAAGGCCGACGTTCTTGTCATGGGCATCTCCGACGAGGACGAGCCGACCGTGAAGGCGTTCATCAAGAAGTTCAAGCACACCTATCCGCAGGCGGTCGATCAGAAGAACAAGGTCGCCAGCGCGATGGGCATCAACGCCATTCCGCACGTCATCGTGCTCTCTTCCGACGGCATCATCCGCTGGCAGGGCAACCCCGCCGGCGAGATGGCGACGCTCAACCGCACCGTCGCCATGATGCTCAAGGTCGATCCCGGAGTGAAGGCACGTCGCGAGGCTGAGGCCGAGGCGCTCAAGAAGTGATCGACGGGTCTGCGCCCGAACCTGCCGCGGCAGATTCCGCCGCCGAACCAACGCAGACCAACGGCTTTGTTCCGCCGCCGCTGCTGAACGTGGTGCTGCACGAGCCGGAGATCCCCAACAACACCGGGAACATCGGTCGAACGTGCGTCGCCACGCACTGCGCCCTGCACCTAGTTCATCCGTTGGGCTTTGATACTTCCGAAAGGGCGTGCCGGCGTGCTGGGCTGGACTACTGGCCGAGACTGTCACCGAGTGAGCACGCCTCGTTCGATGCCTACCTCAGCGCGTGCTTCAGCGCACCAGCAGCAGCCACAGCACTCGCCGCGACCACCCTTGCCTCGCGGAGCATCGATCTTCAAACGCCACCGCACGCGGCCGTCGATTCGGCAAGCCATCGCCTCTGGCTCTTTACGACCAAACGTGGACCCACGATCTTCGATGCACCGATCTTGCCGGGCGATCACCTGGTCTTTGGCAAAGAAACACGCGGCCTGCCCGAAACTCTTCTCAACCGGTTCGAGCATCGCTGCCTCCGATTTCCAATGGCCGAGGGCGAACGATCCTTGAACCTGGCCACGGCGGTCTGCGCGGCGATCTACCAAGCACTTGGCCGCTTTGCTCACCACGGCTGGATCGGCGTGTCGGCCGAGGGTCGGCTGCGCGTGGGTTCGGGCATCGGGGCTGAAGTGGGGCCGCATCGGCAAGAACCAAACGGCGAACTCAGGATCTGAATCCTCTCCACAGACCACACGCGGTACACTCCAGCACGAATGCCCACCTGCCCTCTCAAAGCCATGCCCCGCCACCACGCGACAGCGCAGCAGGGCCCCCGCTGCGCCCCGTCCGCCCGTCGTCTACTTTGCTCTCTGGCCCTCGCCCTCGCCGCGACGTGCCTCTTGGCCATGGGCACAACCGGCTGCACCGAGCCGCTGCTGGCGGCCAAGGACGAACGCTCACCCTTCGACCGCTACGACGCGGTGCGAAACCAATACGCACCTCAGTATGTCGAGAACAAGTTTGGCCGTCGCGAACCCAATCTCAGCGGCAGGCTCGGCCCAAAGCGCTAGGCCCTAACTCCAAGCCAATGCAACCGGCAAACGTGCATCGGCAGACAGGCACTTTGACGCTTCAGAGCCTATGATTTGCCCGCTTCGTCTGGCTCGCTGCTCTGGTTTGCTCGTCCATCTCCCCGCGTCGGCCTCGTCAGTCTTGGCTCTTCCGCACGTCGGAATCGCCGATCCTCACGGCCTCGACCACGGGAACCAACTCACAACTTTCCGCCTGACCTGGGAGTCTCGCCGTGACCAATCTCCGCTTGGCCGCCGACGGTCCGTCTGAATCTGATTCTGCGCCCACACCGCCCGGCAGCAACGGCAAACCCGCCGACAAGAGCGCCGGAAAGAATGCCTATGCAGAGGACCAGATCAAGATTCTTGAAGGCCTTGAGGCCGTGCGGCTGCGCCCCGGTATGTACATCGGCGGCACCGACGTCCGGGCTTTGCACCACTTGATCTACGAAGTCGTCGACAACTCCATTGACGAAGCGATGGCCGGTTACTCCGATACCGTCGCCGTCACCATTCACGCCGACGGCTCGTGCAGCGTGGTCGACAACGGCCGCGGCATTCCTACCGGCCCCAAACAGCACGAGAACCCCGCCTATGACGGCAAGCCCGCCGTGGAGATCGTGCTCACCGTCCTGCACGCGGGCGGCAAGTTCGGCGAAGAGGGCTCGGCCTACAAGGTCTCGGGCGGACTGCACGGCGTGGGTGTCTCCTGCGTCAACGCTCTTTCCGAGTGGCTCGAATGCGAAGTCATCCGCGACCACACCGTCAAGCGCATCGCCTTCGAGCGCGGCAAGACCGTTGAGCCGCTCACCGTCGTGGGCGAGGTTGAGCCAAGCGCCCCGCAACAATCGGGCACCAAGATCCACTTCATGCCCGACGGCACGCTCTTTCCTGACACCACCTTCGACTACTCCATCCTGCAGAACCGCCTTCGCGAACTCTCCTACCTCAACCCCGGCGTCACGATCCGGCTGCGCGACGAACGCGTCGGCCCCGATGGAAAGGTTCGCGCCGAGACCTTTCGCGCCACCGAGGGACTGCCCGAGTACGTGCGCCACCTGATGACGGGCAAGACCGCCGTCACCGCGCCGGTCCACGTCAAGAAAGAACTGCCCGACGACAACCTGGCCTGCGAAGTGGCGCTGCAGTATCACGACGGCTACAGCGAAATCCTCCTCACCTTCGCCAACAACATCAACAACGTCGACGGCGGCGTTCACGCGCAGGGCTTCAAGGTCGCCCTCACACGCACCGTCAACGCCTACGCCAAGAAGTCGAACCTGCTTCGCGAGAAGGACCCCGTGCCCACCGGCGATGATCTACGCGAGGGCCTGGTCGCCATCGTCAGCGTCAAACTGCCCAACCCAACCTTCAACAACCAGCCAAAGGAGAGACTGCTGAACCCGGAGGTCGAGGGCTTTGTCTCGCAGGCTGTGGGCGAAGCGCTCGACGCCTGGCTGCAAGAGAACCCCAGCGAGGCCAAGCGCCTCTGTCTCAAGGCCATCAACGCCGCACAAGCGCGAGAGGCCGCTCGCAAGGCCCGCGAACTGACCCGCCGAAAGAGCGCCCTCGACTCGGGCTCGATGCCCCACAAACTCCGCGACTGCAAGACCAAGGACGTCGAGCGCTCCGAGATCTTCATCGTCGAGGGTGATTCGGCCGGTGGTAGCGCCACCCAAGGCCGCGACGTCGAGACCCAGGCCATCCTGCCGCTACGCGGCAAACTGCTCAACGTCGAGAAGGCCCGGCTGGACAAGGTGCTGGGCTTCGAGGAAATCCGCACGCTCATCAACGCCCTGCGCTGCGGCATCGGCAGCGAGTGTGATCTGGCCAAACTTCGCTACGGTCGCGTCATCATCATGACCGACGCCGACGTGGACGGCTCGCACATCCGCACCCTCTTGCTCACCTTCTTCTTCCGGCAGATGCCCGACCTGATCCGGCGCGGCCGCGTCTATGTCGCCCAGCCGCCGCTGTATCTGCTGGAATGGGGCAGCGGTCGCAACAAGAAAAAGCAGTACGTGCTCAACAACGCCAGACTCGACGACATGCTCACGCAGATCGGCCTTTCGCGCGCCGTGCTCACCATCCGCGAAGTCGACGAGCACGGCACGGTCATCACCGACAAACTGCCCGGCGGACGGCTCGCACCACGAACCGCCCGAACCATCGCGGGCGGAGAGGCCGAGAAACTCATCCGCGTCCTGCGCCGACTGGCCGAACTGGTCGAAGTCGCCGAGCGCCGCGGCGTGAAGTTCCCCGACCTGCTCTCAGCGCGATCGGCCGACCCAACGGGCAAAGACCGACTGCCGACGCATCGACTGACCTGGACCGGCGCCGGCGGCGAGGCCTACGCATGGAGCGAGCAGCAGGCCCGACAGATCGCCAAAGACCACAAACTGACCATCGCCGAGGTCGATGAGGCCCTGGTCGATGTCGATGCGAACTCGTCCGTGTCATCGGCCAGCACTACCGCGGCGACGCACGATCATGCCGCGACGCGCGGGGGTGTTCCGGGCGGTGATTCGGCAAGCGATCCGGTCGACAGCTCCACAGGAAGCGATTGTCTCGACGCGGGTGCCGATCGATCGCCAACAACGCTGCACCTCGCCGTGCTGCGCGATCTGCACGAGAACCGCGAGCTCGAACGCGTCTTCGAGCAACTGCTCGCCAACGGCATCGACATCAACGAGTACGCGCTGGTGCAAGAGGAATCCGTCACCGGCGAGCGGCTGCCAACGCGCTTCGCGTGGGAACTGAGCGCCGTCGGCGCCGGCGGCGGGGCCGCTGGCCCCATCG
>JBGSRG010000455.1:0-15638 GCA_041737685.1 Phycisphaerales bacterium
CGCCGCCTGGGCCGCGCTGAGCGCCGCCGAAGCCGCCGCCACCGTTGCCGCCGAAGATGTCGTTGAACATCGAGAAGATGTCCTGAACATCCATCCGGCTGAAGTCGTGGGGTGCAGAGCCGCCGCCACGCCCGCGCTTTAGGCCCTCGTGACCAAACTGGTCGTAGACCTGTCGCTTCTGCGGATCGGAAAGGACTTCGTAGGCCTCTGCGCACTGCTTGAACTGGATTTCGGCCTCGGTGTCGCCGGGGTTGCGATCCGGGTGAAACTTCATCGCCAGGCGTCGGTAGGCGCGCTTGACCTCCTCGCCGTCGGCGGTTCGCTCGATGCTGAGGACTTCGTAGTAGTCGCGTGTAACGGCCATCACTTGCTTTCGATCGTCTTTGTCTCTGCGCTGTTCGTGCGACGTAGTTGAGCTCGTTCAACGAATTCGGCCTGCATCTTGCGATGCTCCTCAAGTGTTTGCGTGATCACTTGAGGCTTCGAGAAGCCGGTCGCAACATGGTCGAGAGTTTTGGCGATGCGCTCGATGTTGTCCGCGAGTTTCACGTGCGGCCTGGTCGTACAGTCAACACCTTCAAATGAGCAAATGTCCAGAATGCTTGTCGACCCGTGCTGGCGTCCTCCCGAGTCCCTGTATGAGGCGTTGCACTGGACCACGCCCTCTCCTAACGCCGCTCTAAGTCCGCCGTACTGACCCCAATTCAGCACTCGCCGCTCACCGACTCCTAGTGCCGGAATGCCGCTGAACAAAGGCCCTGACTGCATGTTGGCAAACGTCTTTGAAGACGCTTCATCCACGCTCACTCCCCACGCGTACTCCGGGATTGGGCGTGACAGCGTGAAGCCAACGCCAAAGGCGACGGACTTGCCGATGTTCTCAATGACAAGGGTGATGATCGAACTACGCTCTTCATCCAGTTCAGCTCGAACAACGACATGGGGCGCGCGTTCACTCTGCATGAAGCGATAAACACGCAGGGCAACAAGGACAGAACAGACCGCAGCGACCGCGCTAGAAGTAGCCGCAATCACACTGGGACTTGTCCAGGTTTCGGTCATCACTTGCCTTGCGAGACTCAGTTCACGCTGCCCGCAACGGGTTCGGAGTTGTCCTTGAGCTCGCTGATGAGGCAGTCGGTGGTGAGCATCAGCCCCGCAACGCTCGCCGCGTTCACAAGCGCCGTCTTGGCCACGAGCGCCGGGTCGATGATGCCCATCTTGACCATGTCGCCGTACTCGTCGTCGGCGGCGTTGTAGCCGAAAGAACCCGAGCCGTCCTTGACCTTTTCGACCACCAGATCGCCATCGACGCCGGCGTTCTCAGCGATCTGCTTCAGGCATGACTCAACGGCATGGGCCACGATCTCGAAACCGAACTTCTCGTCGCCCTTGGCTTTCTTCTGGGCGTCAAGGATGGCCTGCTGCGTGCGAACCAGCGCGACGCCGCCGCCGGGGACGTAGCCCTCTTTGGCCGCAGCGCGCGTGGCGTGGAGCGCATCGTCGACGCGGTCCTTCTTCTCTTTCATCGCCGTCTCGGTGGCGGCACCAACGTTGATGATGGCCACGCCGCCGGTCAGTTTGGCGTGCCGCTCCATCAGTTTCTCACGGTCGTAGTCGCTGGTGCTCTTATCGTGCTGCGATTTGATCTGCGAGGAGCGTGCGTCGATGTCCTTCTTCTTGCCCGCACCCTCGATGATCGTGCAGTTGTCCTTGTCCACCACGATCTTCTTGGCCTTGCCGAGTTCGGCGAGTTCGATGGATTCGAGCGAGCGGCCGAGGTCCTCGGCGAAGAACGTGCCGCCGGTGAGCACGGCGATATCGCCGAGCATGGCCTTGCGACGATCGCCGAAACCAGGCGCCTTGACGGCGCAGATCTTCAGCACGCCGCGCAGGCGGTTGACGACGAGCGCCGCGAGCGCCTCGTTCTCAACTTCCTCGGCGATAATCAGCAACGGCTGGCCGGCCGAGGCCACCTTGTTGAGCAGGGGCAGCAGGTCCGTCAGGTTGGCGACTTTCTTCTCGTAGATCAGCACGATCGCGTTCTCGAGCACGCACTCGGCGGTTTTCGGGTCGGTCATGAAGTAGGGCGAGATGTAGCCCTTGTCGAACTGCATGCCCTCAACATAGTCGAGGGTCGTCTCGTTGCCCTTGCCCTCTTCAACCCCCACCACGCCCTCAGCGCCGACCTTGAAGATCGCTTCGGCGATCAGGCCGCCGATTTCGGTATCGTGGTTGGCCGAGACGGTGGCGATCTTCTTGTAGTCTTCTTTGCCCTTGCACTTGACGGCCATCGCATCGATCGCCTTAGCGGCGGCGTCAGCCGCGGCGTTGATGCCGCGCTGAATCTGCACCGGGTTGGCGCCGCTGGTGACGTAGCGCATGCCCTCGCAGAAAATCGCCTCGGCGAGAACAGTCGCTGCGGTGGTGCCGTCGCCAGCCTGATCAGCGGTTCGCTTGGCGACCTCGTTGACCATTTTGGCGCCCATGCTCTGGAACGCACCCGGAAGCGTGATTTCCTTCGATACGCTCACGCCGTCCTTGGTCACGCTTGGGCTTCCGTAACTCTTCTGGATGATGACGTTGCGGCCGGTGGGGCCCATGGTCACCTTGACGGCCCTGGCCAGCGCCTCTACGCCCTTCTTCATCTCCAAGAGGGCGGCATCGTCGAACATGATCTGCTTAGTTGCCATGGGTTCGTGCTCCGTTTTACTGACGTGGTGGTGTGTGCTGTCTTGGGGAGATGGGTTGTGTTTGGCCAAGTGGGCCAACGGACGAAAGATTCTGGACGACTCTGACGGTGAGCGAACAACCCTTGAAACGGCCGTACCTTGCCTACTCGGGCCTAAATGGGCCTGTCCGGGCCTGACCCGTCACGGCCTCAGCCTGCCGAAATGGCAACCCGCAAGCCGCCTGCGGCGGGCCGGGATGCCGTTGCATAGTCCAGAGTTGCAAGCTCTGTGCCAGCCTCTTCCTCGATCCAACCCACGGCGACGGGGGAGAGCTTGCCTCGCCAATCGCCCACAACGCCTCGTCGGTAGTGGCTGCCGGGTTCCTCGTCCCCCGCGCACCGGCCCGCAAGCCGGTCTGTTTCTGGCTCGCACCTGCCCTCAGAGGGGGTCGCTGTGAACCCCGGCGCCGTTCTGGGCTGAGAACCGACAGGCGCGGCAAGGGAGGGATCGACCTGGAGCGCCGTCAGCAGGCGATCTCGCGTTTGGGTGGTGTTGGTGTGCAGGTCTTCGTAGCGAACCACTTCCACCCGCCCCGGCAAGCGGCCGTCGCGAATCCGCGCAATCGCGTCAAGATCATCAACCACTTGCTCGGCCCAAGCCCCGGCCGAGTGCCGCACCCAAGCCTCGCTGTTGAGCAACTCACTGGCGACCTTGATCTGCCGGGCGGATCGTTCCGGCCCGGGTTCTACGGCGTGAAATCGCTCAACCAAACGCGCAAAGAGCGGCTTGATCGATGGTGGCACCACCCAGTCTTCCCGGCGGGCAAGGGCGTTGAAGGTCCAACTGACGACGACGTCTCGGCCATCGCGAAACAGTGCGATATACAGCGCGTCGGGCAGAAAGACGCGAAGCCGGCGCGGTGTGTGATCACCGATCACTCTGGCACCGGGTTTGAGGTCGTCGCTCGAGCGAAGACAGTTACGGACCAGTCTCTGAAACGAGCGACAGGCCTCGGCGGCAACGGGCTGGCGGCCCGCCGCGCGGCCGGGCTGGCTGACAAAGCCGTTCATGGAGTTCAGAAGGTCATGGAACGTGAACTCCCCCACACACAGCACGTGCGGGTGCAGGTTTAGTAGGCTGCCAAGCCAGTTGGTGCCGCTGCGCGGGTAGGCCGCGATGAAGAAGTGACGGACGGCGGTGGGTGAATCTTCAGCGCAGCCGTGCAGCGCCAGTTGTGACTCAAACACTGGACGGGTGTGCGGTTGCCGCACGCTGTGATGGGCCGGTGAGACGCTCACGCGATGCCTGCCGGAAGGCTGTCGACCCATGCGGAATCGAGTTCGTAGTTCAGTTCGAGCATCGCCCGGCCAGCTTCCGCATCAAACCATCGCATCGCGGGCGGTGTGAAGTGCGAGCGCCAGTCGCCAACCTTGCCTTTGCGATAGTGCGAACTGGTTTTGTTCTCGGTGTATCCGGGCGCGGTGCGTGGGTCGGTGCCGATCGGTGCGGCTTTGTCGGGATCAAGTCCGAGCAACCGGTACATCTCACAACGCAGTTTGTCGGTTCTGGCGTGCAAGTCTTCGTATCGAACGCTCATCACTTTGCCCGGATACTCGCCGGCGTGCATCCGCTGGATCGTTTCAAGATCGGTGAGCACGTGCCGCTGCCAGTTGCCGGCAAATCGCCGCACCCACGCCTCGTGAGTTAGCAGAAACCTCGCAGCGCGATAGAGCGACTCATCATCGCTGGTAAGCATGCCGAGCGCGTGATCGAAGATCTCTCGCGTTTCGGGAATGGCGTGACCGGCCCGCTTGCTCTGATTGTTCAGCGTGTGAACGGTCATGGACATCACCACGTCGCGCCCGTCGCGAAAGATCACGAAGTGCTCGCTCTCGGGCAGCATCGGCCGGAGCAGTCGGGGCGTGTGGTCGCCAGCGCGCAGAGCGCCGGGCTTCCGCACCGCGGTAGCGGCCATCGTCGCGCGGATCATTTCTTGAAACGAACGGGCCACCGCGGACTTTGCCGGTTCCTTGAAAGCCGTCTGATGCGGTTCGGACACCATCTCGGGCATGGCGTTGAGCAGCACCTGAAAGTGCGCTTCTCCCGTGCAGAGCACCTGCGGGTGGAGGTTGAGCAGATTGCTCATCCAGTTCGTGCCGCTGCGCGGGTGGCCGACGATAAAGAACGGTCGGGGTCGTGTGTCGCTGTCGGCGGGAAAGGAGCCGAAATCGCGGAGCACGTCCTCGAAGGGTTGTCGGCCCCAGATGCGACGCTTCGGGCGGGGAGCGTCGGCGGTTGGCTCGGCCGTCTGGCTAAGGCCGGCCACATCGCCGTCGCTCGCACTGCGGACGTGCAAACTGGCTGCGCCACTTTGTGGAGCCACGCCGTTCGAGTCTCTGCCCAGAATTCGTTTCAGAAGTCCGCTCATCGGTGGTGACTCAAACCTTGACCGCTTCTCGCGTGGCGCCGTGATCGGTATCCACTTTGCTCGGGTGTTTCAGATAGCCCATGCGTGACATCGTCTCGGCCGCGACGTCAACAAACCAGCGCTCCCGCGCATCACAAAGATGATTGCTCCAGTCGCCCACTTCGCCCTTTCGGTAGAAACTGGCGGGATCGTCGCGGCCGAAGCCGGGCGCTGTCCGGCTCTCAGCTGAGATGGTCAAAGCCTCCGTCGGCTCGACCCCGAGAAAGGAGTAGAGCCGGGCACGCTCGCTTTCGGTGCTGGCGTGCAGTCGTTCATAGGTGACGCACATGGATTGTGGGCCGCCACGCTGCTGCCACTCGACCATCGTCGCCAGGTCTTTGCTCACGTGCTGCGACCACTGCTGCGCAAAGTGGCGAACCCACGCTTGGTCATGCAAGAGACCGTCGGCGGCGCTGCGAAGCGAATCCGGCGCGTTCCGATCAAGACCGGTCAGCGCGCCCGCGAGCGCAGCACGCACCGTCTCGTGAACCACTTCTGGCCGGCCGGTTCGCAGCAGGTGATACGTCCAACTCACCAGCACGTCTCTTCCGTCGCGGACCATAACAAGGTACTTGGCATCGGGAATGAGCAAGCGAACGGCTCGCGGCGTGTGGTCGCCGATGACCGTCGCGCCGGGCTTGCACTGGCCCTGCGCTCGCAAGCACCTCGCGACCAGATCGGCGAAGGCCCGCTCGGCCTCAGACCGTACCGGATCGTGGTGCGCCAAGTACCAAGGCAGGGCGGTAAAGTGGTCGAGCGCGCCACGCAGCACCTGGAAGTGAAACTCGCCGTGGCAGTAGACTTTCGGGTGCAGGTTCATCAACGCGCTGAGCCAGTTGGTGCCGCTGCGCGGGTGCCCGCTGATGAAAAAATACGTCGCCGTGTCCGCTGACACCAAAGCGGTCGGCCCGGAATCCTCGCCGCTGTCGCCGATGGCTCGCTTAAGGATTCGTTTGATCGGGCTCAACGTTGGTTCATCCGCGCGACGGGTTCGCCGCTTGTCTTGTAGAAACACACAACCGGCCCGGGATCGAGAGGCCGTAAAGCCGTAAGGCCACGGGAGCAATGAAGCCTAGCACCAGCGGTCGTTCGGCTCGTAGCCGGCCCGCACAAGCGCCTCGCCCGCCTCCTCCTTGAACCATTGGGTCAACCGCTCGTCAAAGTAGTCCTTCCACTCGCCCACGACCCCCTTGCGCATGAACTTCGCCGGCGATGGCTTGGCGATGCCCGCGAGCGTCTTGGTCTCGCGGCTTAGGGGCGCTGCATCGGCCTCGTTCAATTCGAGCAGATCGAACAAGTCGCGGCGAGCGGCGGCGATGTCGCTGTGCATCTGTTCGTACCGAAGCATCAGCACTCTCGTACCCCGTTCGCGCAGACTGGGAAGCGCCTTAAGATCGTGCAGCACAATGCGGGCCCAGAGTTGTGCGTGCGCCCGGAACCAGGACTCATCGAACAAAAATCCCTTGCCGCGCCGCTCAAACGACGCGGGATCGGCTCGAAACTCCGGGAGGATGCGTTCGGCCAAGGGTCGCGCATTCGGCCATACGCGGTCTGCCGACTTCACACGCAGGTGATGAAAGTTCCAACTCACCAGCACGTCGCGACCGTCGCGCATCAGATTCACCATCGGCGCTCCGGGCAGCAACTCGGCCATTGCCCGCGGCGTTCGATCCCCCAGCCAAAGCGCGTTCGGATGATCGCGGGTCTTGGCATACATCATCCGTCGGACGACGTCCTCGAATGAGTCGTTGGCGATCTGTGCCAGCCGGGGCTTGCTCGAAAGATACCACGGCACCGAGGTGAACCGATCAAAGCCCTCGCGAAGGGCCTCAAAGTGAAACTCACCCTTGCAGCAGACCGCCGGGTGGAGATTCAGAATGTTCTGCGCCCAGTTGGTGCCGCTTTTGTAGCAGCCGGTGATGAAAAAGAACCTGTGCGTCCGTGCGCCAACTCGCACGGTGTAGCGATCGCCTGTCCATGTGTCTGCGTGTCGATAGCGGCGCACGGCTCTCGCGACTGCGGCCACGGCGGGCGATTGTTGAGCGCCGGCGGATTCGTCTACAGGATTGGTTGGCTCCCGATGGGCCGTTTGGGTCGACTCGGCGAACGAGGGCTGCAGCGCCGCTTTGATCGGTCCGGTCGCGGCCCGGCGCAGCCGACCGAGAAGGTCTCTGCGATCCGGTCCATTCTGCATCGACGAGTCGGACATGAGCCTCACCCACGAGCCCCCCCCCCGGCCGCCCTCCACATTTCGGCTGTCAGCCAGGGCAGCCACGCAAGGACGCGGTCACTCCAAGCCGCTCGACGTAGCGGCGCAAGCGAGCCGTGAGCGAATATCGCAGGAAGCCAGCTTTGCCAGTGTATCTGAAGCGAGCGGGCGTCGACAGCGAAGGGCGCGCGACAAGCCTCAGCGCCGCGATTGGCCCATCGAATCCGTGCCAAACGCTGAATCAGCCTTCAACAACGCCCAGCAGTTCGCTCTCTCGCAGGATGAGCATTTTGTCGCCCTTGAGCTCGACTTCGGTTCCGGCATACTTGCCGTAGAACACCGTGTCGCCCTTGCGAACGCTCATCTCGGCGCGCTTGCCGTTATCGAGCCGCTTGCCGGGGCCGGTTGAAACGACCTGCCCCTTGACGGGCCGCTCCTTAGCGCTCTCGGGCAGAAAGATGCCCGACGCGGTCTTGGACTCTGCCTCGATGGGCTTGACGAGAATGCGATCTTCGAGTGGTTTGATGGCCATGATTCCGCTACTCCTAAAGCAGTTGGACAAACTGTTCGACTGTCAAGGCCCGCACTTGGGTGGCATCCGCAGAGCGGGCGAGGAATGTGCCTTGTTCGATCATGCACGAACCGAAAGTGGGGAGGGTTAGAACCCCATTCCGCCCATTCCGCCCATGCCGCCCATGCCACCACCACCGCCGTGGTCGTGGCCATGGTCGTCGGCATCCTTGGCCTTCTCAGTGATGATGCAGTCGGCCACGAGCAAGATGGTCGCGACGCTGGCCGCGTTCTGCAGGGCCGAGCGGTCCACCTTCGCGGGCGTGATGACGCCCTGCTTGATGAGATCGCCATACTCGAGCGTGAGGGCGTTGAAGCCGAATCCCGCACCCCCCGCACCCTTGCCGCCGCCCTCTGCAACCTTGGCGACGACCACTGTGCCCTTCTCACCTGCGTTGTCGGCGATCGTCTCGAGGGGCTTGCTCAGCGCCTTCACCACCACGTCAACGCCCGCGGCGAAGTCATACTTGAATGAACCCACATCGTCAGAGGTCTTGTCGTCGCCCTTGCCGGCCTTGCCGTAGACCGCGACGTACTCGCGGATGCCGCGAACGGCCTCGCGGGCACGCACGAAACTGACACCACCGCCCGGAACCACGCCCTCGGCGACCGCAGCACGGGTTGCGTGCAGCGCGTCTTCAACGCGGGCCTTCTTCTCCTTCAGCTCAGCCTCTGAGGCTGCCCCGACGTTGATCTGCGCCACCCCGCCAGCGAGTTTGGCCAAGCGCTCTTGCAACTTCTCGCGGTCGTAGTCGCTGGTGGTCGCGTCGATCTCTCGCCGGATTTGCTCGATGCGAGCCTGAATCTTCTTGGTCTCGCCCGCACCTTCAATGATGGTGGTGTTGTCGGCGTCGACTTCGAGTTTTTTGATCATGCCCAAGTGCGCCATCTCGACTTTCTCAAGTTCGATCCCCAGATCCTTCATGATCGGGGTCGCTCCCGTCAGCACGGCGATATCTTCGAGCATCGCCTTACGACGGTCGCCGTAGCCGGGTGCCTTGACTGCGCACACCTGAAGCGTGCCACGGAGTTTATTGATGACGAGCGTTGAGAGCGCTTCGCCCGTCACGTCCTCGGCGATGATGAGCAGCGGCTTCTTGGCCTGCATCACCTTCTCGAGCAGCGGGACCAGTTTGCTCACGCTCTCGATCTTGTCCTCGAAGATCAGCACGAGCGCCTTGTCGAAGGCGCACGACATCTCATCGCTATCGGTCACGAAGTTCGGAGAGAGATAGCCTCGATCGAACTGCATGCCCTCGACCACGTCGACGGTTGTCTCCTGCGTCTTGCCCTCTTCAACCGTGATGACGCCGTCCTTGCCCACCTTGTCGAACGCGTCGGCCATGATCTTGCCGATCGCCTGATCGTTGTTGGCGCTGATCGACGCGACATTCTGGATGTCGGCCTTGCCCGAGACGGGCTTGGACATCTGGGCGATTTCTTGAATCGCGATCTCCACACCCTTGCGCATGCCGCGGACGAGTTGATTCGCGTCCACACCCGCCGCGATGTGCTTCAGACCCTCGCGAAAGAGCGCCTCGGCGAGCACCGTGGCCGTTGTGGTGCCGTCACCAGCATCGTCCGAGGTCTTGCTCGCGGCCTCTTTCACGAGGCGCACGCCCATGTTCTCGGCCTTGTTGCGAAGTTCGATTTCCTCGGCGACGCTGACACCGTCCTTGGTTACCGTCGGCCCACCCCACGACTTGTCGAGGATGGCGTTGCGACCGCGCGGCCCGAGCGTCGATTTGACGGCTCGCGCCAACTTCTCTACCCCGGCCAGAAGGGACTGACGAGCTTCGACGTCAAAGGTCAACTCTTTCACCGCCATGAGGTCATCTCCGATGTTGGACCGGCCTTGAAGTAGCCGGAGGTCTTGCAAAAGTCTGGAACTCGCCGCCTTGGCTTGGGAACGGTTGGGGCCGCCGTCGGCTGATCGAAGCAATCGAACCTGGCCAGATCGGTGCTGGCGGTAATGATGCCAGCGGGAATGGTGATTGTTGGCAACTCAGATGCCAATCGCCCAGACATGGCCGAGCATCGGTCAGCGACGCGGCAGATGGTGCCAGTGGCTTCCCGTTGCGGGTGCCGGGCAGATCCGAAGCAGATCACACCCTGTCAACCGTCCAGCCACGTGCATCAAAGTCTGCCGATTTGGCAGACGCCCTGGCCGGTGCGACAATGCGATCGCATGCGATCCGTTCCGCCTGCCCGGAGCCCTACCCGGAGCCGTGCCCAGACTCGATGGAACTGGAAACGCGATTGCCGCTACCATGACCGCCATGACGGAAGGACTCTCGTTGTCGATCACGCTCGCGGCCACGGATCTGGGCTCGTACTTGCCCATTCTCATTCTCGTGGGAATGGCCGTCAGCTTTGGCGTGATTAATGTGCTGGCATCGAACCTGCTCGGCCCGAGCCGCACTGGCAAGACCAAGGAACAGACCTACGAGTCGGGCATGACGCCGATCGGTACCGCACACAAGCGCTTCAACGTGCGGTTCTATCTGATCGCGATGGTGTTTCTGGTGTTCGATATCGAGATCATCTTTCTCTATCCCTGGGCCGTCACCTTCCCGAACATCGATCAGTCCAGCCCCGAGGCGTTGGTTTGGCTGGGCCGGATCCTGTTCTTTGTGCTGACCACGGTGGTGGCGTATGTCTACGGGCTGCGCAAGGGCGTTTTCCGATTCGACTGAAACGGTTTGCTCGCCATGAGTTGCCCTAATCCCGCCCATCACCGAGTGGCTGTGGCTTTGCCACTGGTACCCGAACACTCAGAACTCATTTAGCCCTGCCGTAAACGCTGGCGTAGCAGGCTGCTGTCCACCCTGTTTGGGCCGGGTGGCGGCACAGCATCTCACTTTCCCGAGGGAAGTCTTCCCAGTCGCCGCAAGGCTGGCGCGTGGTCCACAAGATCGATCACGGTTGCTCCGATAGCAAAGCGGACTTCGTTCGTTACCTGAGTCGTCACCCTCTCACCACCACCCAGCACGCTATGCATCAAGTGCCCCTTCGCGATTTGCCATGACTCCGAGCGATCATGAACGCGGCCAGCTCGAAGCACTCATCGCCCGCGGCGATCTGACCGTGGTCTTTCAGCCCATCGTGGACGTTCAGGACGGCTCGATCGCGGCGATGGAGGCCCTCTCACGGCCCGGGCTCGACTCCGGCTTTGCGAGCCCGACGCATCTCTTTCACGTCGCCGAAGAGCTTGGCCTGCTCTGGGAACTCGAAGCCGTCAGCCGCAACGCATCCTTTGTGGCCGCGGCGGGCTGGCCCGCGGGTCGTCAACTGTTCCTCAACTCCTCGCCCGCAGTCTTCGCCGACGACCGCTTCATCACGTCGATCTGCACGCTCGCCGACCAGACACCCGGACTCGGTCGCGGCCGTTTGGTGCTTGAGATCACCGAGCTTTCGGAAGAGACGCACACCGATCGACTCATCACACGCGCAGAAGAGTTGAAGTTGGCGGGGTTTGGTGTCGCGGTCGATGATGCGGGCGCGGGCACAAGCGGCCTGAACCGCATCATGTCGATTCGGCCGCACTGGATCAAACTCGACCGTGAGTTTGTGCGGAACATCCATACCGACGTTTTCCGACAGAATCTCGTTCAATTTTTCACCCAGTTCGCGCGGCTGAGCAACATCAGCGTCGTCGCCGAGGGCGTTGAGACCCTGGAAGAGCTCGCGACCGTCGTTTCGCTCGGCGTTCGCTACGCGCAGGGCTATTACCTCGCCCGGCCAGCAGCGCTCGACGCGGCGGGATCGCCGGATCTTGTCGCCCACGTGCTCGAACGCTGGCAGACTGTCGAGCGAAACGCCACAACCGGCGGCGGTTGGAGTACGCCCAGCACTGCTGGCGTGAGGCGACTGGCGACTGAAGTGCCCATCCTCACCACGGCTCAGACCGCCTCGGATGCCCACGAAGCGCTCGCTGAACAACCCTCGGCCAGCGGCGTGATCGTTTCGGAGGGTGGGCGCGCCGTTGGATGGGTAGCGCTTGATCGAGTCGAATCCGCCAACAGCGCTGAACTCTGTGGCCAGTCGCTCGGATCGATGATGGTCTGGCCCCTGCTTCGTGTTCCGCCTGAGGCAACGTTGCAAGAGGCGTTAGAGGTGACGTGCGTTCTGGACGACCAGGCACCCACCGATCCGTTGCTTGTCGCCGGGGCCGGGCGAGTGCTGGGCGTGGTTTCGCTTCGAGACCTGATCCGTGCGGCGACACGCGAGGGTCGGATCGGAGCAGGGCACGCGGGCATCGCGCACCTCGCCTCACGTGTACAGACCGATCGACACCTTGCCGACGTGATCGATGCATGGAAAGATCAGGGTGCGGCCGTGGATCGATCCGTTCACGCCGACGCCGCGTTCATCGATATCCAACGCTTCAGTGACTGCAACACGGCCTTTGGTTATCCGTTCGGCGATCGGCTGATCCGAACACTGTCCGAGCACATCGAGTCTGAAGTGGCCGGGCCGATTCACTCGTGCTTTCTTGCGCATTTGGGCGAGGACCGTTTTTTACTGACCGCTCCGACGGGTGATCTGCATCAGAGGCTGAAGAGTCTCGTTGATCGCTTTGATCGATTTGCCGCTCAGATCAACGATCCGGCGGCGCCGGTCGCCTCTCGACCAGACGTGGTAGCGCGATTGAACGCTGATCGGGCACCTGTGGTGGCGCTGCGGGTGGTGTTCATGCCCAATGTGCTCGCGGAGATTTCACACTCGAGGGAGTTGTACCGGCGCGAGCAGATCGCCCGACAATCCCTGTCGCACAGCGGAACTGGGACAAGACCATCGACGGCGGTCGAGTCGATCTTCATCGTCGACGACCCGGACATCGGCCACACGTCGCGTGCGATTTCCGCCTGACAAAGTTCGGCATCGGCGTGCGTGGCTACGCTCCGAACGTGGCCGAAACTCGCATTCAAGAACCGACGCAACACCGGCCGTACCCACGCGCAACCCGGCTAGATCGCGTGCTCGCGGGCCTGCTCTCGCTGGTAGCGATCGGATTGCTCTTGACGGGCGCAGCGCTGAAACCCAGTGCCGACGGCCTGGGCACCCACAAGCAACTTGGCCTGCCCAGTTGCGGCTGGATCGCAACCTCAAACACACCATGCCCGACGTGTGGCATGACAACGGCCTTTGCCAGTGTCGCCAGAGGCCAGATACTCAACGCCTTTCGAGCGCAGCCGATGGGAGCGTTGGGTGCGTTGAGCGCATCGGCGCTCTTCTGGGCGGGCCTGCACGTGGCGGTCTTTGGCTCACGCATCGGGGCGTCGGCAGGCCGCCTTTTGACACCGCGAGTGCTCTGGCTCATCGGAGCGCTTTGGGCGATCTCGTGGATCTACAAGGTCTTGACGTATTGACCGCGAACGGGCCGCCCCCAGCCGGTCCTCATCGATCAAAGGCAACCGCAAACCGACTGCGGGGCCAAGCGGCACATACACAGCCGATCCGTGTATCATGTCCATGCCTGCGGCTTGCGGTAACCGGCGCGGGCTGCGGCGAAGGTTGGTGCGGCCGCCGGAAAGTCCCAGCAGGCTCCGCAAGCGGCTCATATCACGCCGGGAACCGGCCGTCGGGGACGATCGAAAGAACGAATGAGAGACGAGTCCAAGCCTCTCGCTGTCAACACTCACACGAACAGGCAAACATGATCAGTAACACGGATGTGGATCGAGTTCGTCAAGGAACGCTGGCTGATGCCAGCGCCGTTTGTGGCTTCGCGAATGCCGGGCGCCAGATCCTGCGTTCGAGTTTCGGCGTGGCGGTCACACTTGGGTTGGCATCAGCAATGGCCATCTTGGGCAATGGCTGCGTGCTGGGCCAGCTCGTCGGAGGCATGGCCGCTTCGGCGCAGCGGAGCGGCTCGCACAACGTGCCGGCCAAGTATGCCGGGCTGCGAGACACTACCTTTGCGGTGATTGTCGCGGCCGATCGCAACATCCAATCAGAACACCCGGACATGATGATCCTGACGACGAAGGAGATCACGCGTCGGCTTTCGTCTGAGGCCGGTGCGAGCGGCGTTCTGCCTGCCGACGAAGTGCTTCGCTTCCAGTTTCAGAATCCCTCGTGGGTGATGAGCCCGCACCGCGAACTGGCCGAGCGGCTGGGCGTCGATCGGCTCATCATTCTTGAGATCGAAGAGTTCAATCTCCACGATCCCGGCAACAGTTACATCTGGGCTGGCGTCGCTGCGGGCGTGGTAAGCGTGATCGACCCAACGCAGCCCTTCGGCGGCGAACAGGTCTTTCGCGAGCCTGTGATGGTGCGATTCCCCGATCACGAGGGAATGAGCGTTGACCAGGTGCCCGGACAGGCCGTGGCACAAACGCTGGTGTCGCGTCTGAGCGATCGTGTGTCGTGGAAGTTCTACGATCACGAAGAACCGAACGTGATCAAGTATTGAGTGAGGATGCGCGGGCTTGCCGTTGAGAACGCGTTGCTCAAGCCCAATTTGCACCAGTCCGACAGCCCTCTCCCCGGCGCGTTCCAATCTCCCCTCAACCTGCTTCCCGCGTTAACCAACCAACCTTGTGAGCAGCACCAGAATGACCAAGCACGCACGCTCAGCGATGAATCTTGCTCAACGCATCGCCTGCGTGTCAGCGCTCCTGTTGCCGCTCTCGGCCTGCAACATCCTCGGCCCCGCGATCTACTTCGCACACGGGCCGCTGATGATCGAGGCCCAGTACGAGATTCCACCCGAGCGTTCGGTGGTGATCTTTGTTGACGACCGAGAGAACGTGCTGCGCGATCGCTCAATGCGAGCGGCTATATCCCGCGCTGCCGAACAAGCCCTGCTCGAAGGCGGCGCCGTGCCGAAGGGGGAGATCATTTCTTCAGACGGCATTGCCGCTGTCACCGCCGCGGATCGTTGGGGCCGGCCGCAAGGCATTGCTCAGGTCGGCGAGGCCGTTGGGGCCGATCTGGTCATCTATGCCACCATCGATTCGTTCGGTATCTCCGCCGACGGCACCTCGTTGGCACCTTTCGGCAGCATGCGCGTCAAAGTCGTCGATGCGTCGGATCGGCAGCGTCTGTGGCCCAGCGAAGAACAGCCCTGGGGCCAGGTTGCCACGGCGGTCCCTCGCCGCGACGGAACCCTGCCCGAGTCCGGCGCTGCACGCTCGGCCGAGGAGTTCAATCTCGCCAAGCGCATGGGCAACGATCTGGCCAAACTCTTTGTGCGGCACGAGGCCAACCCACGTGAGAATGAGATCGGACGATGACCGCAGGGAACAACCGAGAGTGGCGTCCCTGATCTTCGCTGGTCCGACGAGTTTCAACTACCACTGCAGGGCCCGATCGCCAACATGAACCGCCTGAACGTTCTTCATCTGCTCGAACCCGCCGCGGGAGAAGAACCGCTCATCGCTTGCCGCGCAGCGCTGGATATTCCCGGTGTGGATCACGCACTGTGGATCATCGGCACCGGGGCCGACGAACGCCGGGCTCGTGCCTTCGGGATCCACTCATCCGATCGCATCGTGCCGACGTTGCGAGCACCTGAACTTGCGATGCGCCGTGCGGCGAACCTCTTCGAGCGTCGATACTGGGGCCCACATGCGCCCATGCCTACGCCCGACCTGCTCATGTGCTGGTCGCTCGGAACGATGGGGCTGACGAGGCTGATCGTGGGCAAGCGTGGCGTGATGCGCTGCGGCGTACTACCCCGCGACGTCGCATCTCCACAGCACGGCTCGCTCGC